>NZ_PSWB01000001.1:0-222849 GCF_002931865.1 Rathayibacter sp. AY1C7
ATCGACCAAGCCCACCTCCCCCCGGGAACAGCAGGCAGCGTCGTCCGCATCGAGACCCGCGAATCCACCACCACCCCCTACCTCGACATCACCTTCGACGACTGAGATCGGACGGCCCGGGCGGACAGGCCAGAGCTCCGCGACGCCTCAGCGCACCGCCACCGTCGCGCGGTCGCGGCCGGTGAGGTCGCGCTGCGTGGTCGCTCCGCGCCAGCCGTCGGCGGTGAGCAGGGCGCGGATCTCGGCGCCCTGCAGCTCGCCGTGCTCCATCACCAGCACTCCCCCGGAGCGGAGCAGCCGGAGGGCGGTCGCCGAGAGCGAGCGGACGACGTCCAGGCCGTCCTCGCCTCCGTAGAGCGCCGAGGGCGGGTCGAACAGGCGCACCTCCGGGTCGCGCGGGACGGCGGCGGCCGGGATGTAGGGCGGGTTCGAGACGACGACCGAGACGGTGCCGTCCAGCTCGGGAAGCGCCCGGGCGAGGTCGTCGAAGACGATGCGGGCGTTCTCGAGCCCGAGCCGCTCGCGGTTGCCGCGGGCCCAGATGAACGCCTCGGGAGCGTTCTCCACGCCGATCACGCGCGCGTGCGGCACCTCATGCGCGAGCGCGAGCGCCAGGGCTCCGCTGCCCGTGCCGAGGTCGACGGCGATCGGCTCCGGGTCGACGACCGCACGGAGCGCGTCGATCGCGATCTGCGCGACGCCCTCGGTCTCGGGTCGCGGGACGAACACGCCGGGTCCGACCGCGAGCTCGAGCGAGCGGAACGGCGCGATCCCGGTGATGTGCTGCAGCGGCTCGCGAGCCGACCGGCGCTCGATCGCGCTCGCGAACGCCGCGGCGGGCTCGTCGTCGACGGTCAGCCCCGTGATGAGGCGCGCCTGCAGCCGGCCGCGGCCGAGCCCGAGCAGGTGCCCGAGAAGCAGCTCCGCATCGACGTCCGGCGTGGGGACGCGGGCGGCGGCGAGGCGGGCGACCGCGTCCGCGAGGAGGGTGCGCGCGTCGACGCCGGTGGTCACGAGCGTCACGCCTCCTCGGAGCCGATGTCGGCCAGGCGGGCCTCCTCGTCGGCCTGGATGGCGCTCTCCACCACCGGGTCGAGCGCGCCGTTCATCACTCCGTCGAGGTTGTACGCCTTGTAGCCGGTGCGGTGGTCGGCGATGCGGTTCTCGGGGAAGTTGTAGGTCCGGATGCGCTCGGAGCGGTCCATCGTGCGGATCTGCGTCTTGCGCGCGTCCGAGGCCGCCGCGGCGATCTCCTCCTGCTGGCGGGCCAGGATGCGGGCGCGCAGCACGCGCATGCCCGCTTCACGGTTCTGCAGCTGGCTCTTCTCGTTCTGCATCGAGACGACGATGCCGGTCGGGAGGTGGGTGATCCGCACGGCGGAGTCGGTCGTGTTGACGGACTGCCCGCCGGGACCGGAGGAGCGGTAGACGTCGATCTTCAGGTCGTTCTGGTTGATCGCGACCTCCTCGGGCGCGTCCACCTCGGGGAACACGAGCACGCCCGTGGTCGAGGTGTGGATCCGCCCCTGCGACTCGGTCACGGGGACGCGCTGCACCCGGTGCACGCCGCCCTCGTACTTGAGGTGCGCCCACACGCCCTGCGAGGGATCGGTGGCGTTGCTCTTGATCGCGACCTGCACGTTCTTGTAGCCGCCGAGGTCGGACTCGTCGCGGTCGAGGATCTCCGTCTTCCAGCCCTTCGCCTCGGCGTAGTGGAGGTACATCCGGAGGAGGTCGGCCGCGAACAGCGCGCTCTCGGCTCCGCCCTCGCCGCCCTTGATCTCCATGATGACGTCGCGGCCGTCGTCGGGGTCGCGCGGGATGAGCAGGCGCCGCAGCTTCTCCTGCGCCACCCGCAGCGACTCCTCCAGCTCGGGGACCTCCTCCGCGAAGGCCTCGTCCTCGCGGGCGAGCTCGCGCGCGGCCTCGAGGTCCTCGCCGGCCTCGATCCAGGCGGAGTGGGCCGCCTTGATCTGGCTCAGCTCCGCGTAGCGCCGGTTGACCTTCTTGGCGCGGGCGGCATCGGCGTGGAGTGCCGGGTCGGAGAGCTGCGTCTGCAGGTCCTCGTGCTCGGCGAGGAGGACGCTGACGGATTCGAACATGGGGTCCTGGCTTCCGGAGGTGGTCGGGGTCGGGCTCATCGCCCGGGGACGCGAAAACGTCCGCGGCCGCCCCCGGTGACAGGGGCGACCGCGGACGTCGGGGCGCTAGTGGTGGCCGTTGCCGTGGCCTGCGGTGGCCGGGCCGACGGCCGACTTCGAGACCTGCATGAGGAACTCGACGTTGGACGAGGTCTCCTTCAGGCGCGACAGGATGATCTCCAGCGCCTGCTGCTGGTCGAGCCCGGCGAGGGCGCGGCGCAGCTTCCAGGTGATCTTGACCTCGTCGGCGCTGAGCAGCATCTCCTCGCGGCGCGTGCCGGAGGCGTTCACGTCGACGGCGGGGAAGATCCGCTTGTCGGCGAGGTGGCGGGAGAGGCGGAGCTCCATGTTGCCGGTGCCCTTGAACTCCTCGAAGATCACCTCGTCCATCTTCGAGCCGGTCTCGATGAGCGCCGTCGCGAGGATGGTGAGCGAGCCGCCGTTCTCGATGTTGCGCGCCGCGCCGAAGAACTTCTTCGGCGGGTACAGCGCCGAGGCGTCCACGCCGCCCGAGAGGACGCGGCCCGAGGGAGGAGCGGTCACGTTGTAGGCGCGGCCGAGACGGGTGATGGAGTCGAGCAGCACGACCACGTCGTGGCCCAGCTCGACCAGGCGCTTGGCGCGCTCGATCGCGAGCTCGGCGACGGTCGTGTGGTCCTCGGCCGGGCGGTCGAAGGTGGAGGCGACGACCTCGCCGCGCACGGTGCGCTGCATGTCGGTGACCTCCTCGGGACGCTCGTCGACCAGGACGACCATCAGGTGGACCTCGGGGTTGTTCTGCACGATCGCGTTGGCGATCTGCTGCAGGACGATGGTCTTGCCGGCCTTGGGCGGCGCGACGATCAGGCCGCGCTGTCCCTTGCCGATCGGGGCGACCAGGTCGATGATCCGCTGGGTCAGCTTGCCGGGCTCGGTCTCGAGGCGCAGGCGCTCGGTCGGGTAGAGCGGCGTGAGCTTCTGGAACTCGACGCGCGCAGCGGCCTCCTCGACGGTCTGGCCGTTGATCGAGTCGACGCGGACGATCGCGTTGTACTTCTGGCGGCCGCCGCCCTCGCCCTCGCGGGGCTGGCGGATGGCGCCGACGACCGCGTCGCCCTTGCGCAGGTTGTACTTCTTGACCTGGCCGAGGGAGACGTAGACGTCGCTGACGCCGGGCAGGTACCCGGTGGTGCGCACGAAGGCGTAGTTGTCGAGGACGTCGAGGATGCCGGCGACCGGGATGAGGACGTCGTCCTCGCCGATCTCGGGCTCGAAGTCGTCGCCGATCGCTCCGCCGCGGCGCTTGCGGTCGCGGTAGCGGCTGCGGCGGCCGTCCTCGCCCTCGGCCTGCTGGCCGTTCTGGGGCTGTCCGGAGCCGTTCTGCTGAGGAGCCTGCTGGCCCTCGGACTGCGCGGCGCCGCGCGCGCCCTGGCCGTTCTGCGGCTGGGACTGCGCGGCGGGGCTCTGCTGAGCATCGTTCTGGCGGTCGTCCCCGCGGTTGCGGTTCCGGTTGCGGCGGTTGCGGCCGCGGCCGGTGCCCTGCTGGTCGCCGTTCTGCTGCTGGTCTCCGCCCTGCTGCTCCTGCTGGTCGCCGGAGTCGGAGGAGTCGGCGTCGTTCTCGGCGGGCGCCTGCTCGGCCTGCTCGCTCTGCTCGGAGGCGCCCCCGCGGCTGCGGCGGCGTCCGCGGCGCTCGCGCTGGCCGCCCTCGCGGGAGGAGTCGTCCGACTCCGGCCCGTTGGGCAGCTCGATGTCGATGACGGGCTTCGCGGCCTGGTCGGCGTCGCGGTCCTGCTCGATGACGGGGAGGTCGGGGATCAGCGACTCGACGCCGGTCCCGCCGGGGATGTTGAGGTGCTCGCCGGCGGCGACGGTGCCGCTGGAGGCGCGGCGCGAGCTGCGTCGGCGGGGCGCGCGCTCGGCGGGCTCGGCGACCGGCTCGGCCGCCGCGGGGAGCTCGAGCTCGACGGGGGCCGACTCGGCGGCCGTCGCGGAAGGCTCGTCGACGGTGGGCGCGGCCTGCTCGAGGACGTCGGCCGTGTCGGCCTCGGTGCTCTCGACGGGCGTCGGCAGCTCCGCCGGCGCCTCGGGCTGCGGAGCGGACTGCTCGGCCACATCGGCCGGCTCGGCCTCGACGCCGGTGGCGTCGACGTCCGGGGCGACCGCTGCGGCGTCCGGAGCGACCGCGTCGGCGATCGCGGCGGGCGCGTCCTCGGCGGAGGCGGCGCGCAGGTCCGAGATGGCCTGGACCAGCTCGCCCTTGCGGAGCTTGGAGGCGCCGCCGAGGCCGAGCCGCGTCGCGAGAGCCTGGAGCTCGGCGACGCGCAGACCGGAGAGGTCGGCGGTGAGGTCCACGGTCGAGCCGTGGGTGTTGACGTCTGTCACTGGAGAGGGTTCCTTCCCCCCGGGAACGAGTGCTCACCGGGAGAGCTCATCGACCGTGCGGTGCCATCGCGTGTTCTGATCCACGCGATGCTCTCGGCCGCCGGGACCGACTGCCGCAGAGAGCGAGGAGAGGGCCCGGAGACCAGGCGCCGGTCTGCAAGAGGAGCAGGGGCGCCCTTCACACGATGTGATGGCCGTGGTTGTCGGGACGATCCGTCGGACAGATTCCGCTCGTTACGCGGTTCCTCGGGATGCGGTCCCCACTGTAGCACCCTTGAAGTCGACGGCCAGCATGTGCGCGCGCCACGGCGTGGGGGCCTCCCGCTCCACCAGATCCGCGGCGGCGAGGCGCTGTGCGGGGTCGCTGCAGAGCACCAGGACGCTCGGTCCGGCACCCGAGACGACGGCCGCGTAGCCGTGCGAGCGCAGCAACGCGATCAGCGCTGAGGTCTCGGGCATGGCGGCCGCGCGGTAGTTCTGGTGCAGCTTGTCCTCGGTCGCCGCGAACAGCAGCTCCGGGCTCTGGATGAGAGCGGCGATCAGGAGCGAGGAGCGCGAGACGTTGAACACCGCGTCCTCGTGCGGCACGCTCTGCGGCTGCAGCGAGCGGGCCAGCCGCGTCGACATGGTGTGCTCGGGCACGAAGACGACCGGGGACACGCCGCGGTGGACCATGAGCTTCTTGGAGCGCGGTCGCAGCGGCGAGTCGTCGGCGCCGGAGGCGTGCGGCTCGACCCAGGCGATGGTGAGGCCGCCGAACAGTGCGGGCGCCACGTTGTCGGGGTGCCCCTCCATCTCGGTGGCGATGCGGAGGAGGTCGTCCGAGTCGAGCTCGACGACGCCCTCGAGCAGGCCCTTCGCGGCCATGATGCCGGAGACGATCGCGGCGCCGGACGAGCCCATCCCGCGGCCGTGAGGGATGATGTTGCGCGCGATCACCTCGATGCCGGGCATCTCCTGCCGCTGGTCGGCGAACGTGTACGCGATGGCCTGCACGACGAGGTTCGTCTCGTCGGTCGCCACCTCGCCCTCGCCGACTCCGTGCACGGTGACCCGCGCACCCGTGGCCGCGACGGCCGTCACATCGAGCTCGTCGTAGAACGAGAGCGCCAGGCCGAGCGTGTCGAAGCCGGGGCCCAGGTTCGCCGAGGTGGCGGGGACCTTGACGTGGACGGTGCGGCCGACGGGAACCGCCGAGGTCATGCGCCGGCCAGCCCCAGCACGTCCGCGATCGCGGCGGTGTCGACCGGGACGACGGTCGGCGTGATGTCCGCGCCGTCGGCCGTGCGGAGCGCCCACTGCGGGTCCTTGAGCCCGTGGCCGGTGACCGTCAGGACGACGGTCGCGTCCTTCGGGATCGCTCCGGCCTCGGCGCGCTCGAGGAGCCCCGCGACGCTGATCGCCGACGCCGGCTCGACGAAGACGCCGACCTCGCCCGCGAGGATGCGGTACGCCTCGAGGATCTTCTCGTCGCTGATCGCGCCGAAGTAGCCGTCGCTGACGGTGCGCGCGTTCAGGGCGAGCTCCCACGAGGCCGGGTTGCCGATCCGGATCGCGCTGGCGATCGTCTCGGGGTGGCGGACCGGGGCGCCGTGCACGATCGGAGCGGAGCCCTCGGCCTGGAAGCCGAACATGCGCGGGAGGCGGGTCGACTCGCCGCGCTCCAGCTCCTCCGAGTAGCCGCGGAAGTAGGCGGTGTAGTTGCCCGCGTTGCCGACCGGGACGATGTGGAAGTCCGGCGCGTCGCCCAGCACCTCGACGACCTCGAAGGCCGCGGTCTTCTGGCCGGCGATGCGGTCCGGGTTCACCGAGTTGACCAGGTGGACCGGGTAGTTCTTCGCGAGGTCGCGGGCGATGTCGAGGCAGTCGTCGAAGTTGCCCTGCACCTGCAGCAGCTGCGCGTTGTGCGCGATCGCCTGGCTGAGCTTGCCCAGGGCGATCTTGCCCTCCGGCACCAGGACGGCCGCGGTGATGCCGGCGTGCGTCGCGTAGGCGGCGGCCGACGCGGAGGTGTTGCCGGTCGAGGCGCAGATGACGGCCTTCGCGCCGTGCTCGACGGCCTTCGAGATCGCCATGGTCATGCCGCGGTCCTTGAAGGAGCCGGTCGGGTTCATGCCCTCGTACTTGACCCACACCTTCGCGCCCGTGCGCGCCGAGAGGGCCGCTGCGGGGATGAGCGGCGTGCCGCCCTCGCCGAGAGTGATGACCGGGGTCGCCTCGGTGACATCGAGGCGGTCCGCGTACTCGTGCAGGACTCCGCGCCACTGCTTGGCCATCTCAGGCTCCTTCAACTCGTAGAACGGACGTCACGGCGCCGACGAAACCATGCGAATGGAGGGCGGTGACGGTGGCCGCCAGATCGGATTCCGCCGCGGCGTGCGTGCCGATGACCAGGGTAGCGGTCGGCTCGCGCCGCTCCGCACCGCCCTGCTCCTCCAGCGGGTCGGCACCGGGCGGGGTCTGCACCAGGGTCTCGACCGAGACGCCGTGGTCGGCGAAGACGCCCGCGATCTGCGCGAGCACGCCGGGGCGGTCGAGCACCTCGAGGGTGACCTGGTATCGGGTCGTGACGTGTCCGATCGGGAGGACCGCGAGTCCGGAGCTCGCGCTGGTCACCAGGCCGGGGCCGCCGACGACGTGACGGCGGGCGGCCGAGACGACGTCTCCGAGGACGGCGGAGGCCGTCTCGATCCCGCCGGCGCCGGCGCCGTAGAACATCAGGTCGCCGGCCGCCTCCGCCTCGACGAAGACCGCGTTGTTGGCCCCATGCACGGCCGCGAGCGGGTGGGAGCGGTGCACGAGCGCGGGGTAGACCCGTGCGGACACGCCCTCCACGCCGGTCTTGGCGTCGGTCAGCCGCTCGCAGATCGCGAGCAGCTTGATCACGTAGCCGGAGTCGCGGGCCTGGTCGACCTGCGCCTTCGTGATGCCGGTGATCCCCTCGCGGTGCACCAGGGTGACCGGGACGTCGGTGTGGAACGCGAGGCGGGCGAGGATCGCCGCCTTCTGCGCCGCGTCGTAGCCCTCGATGTCGGCGGTCGGGTCGGACTCGGCGTAGCCGAGCTCGGTCGCGCGGGCGAGCGCGTCCTCGAGGCTCGCGTGCTCGGTGTCCATCCGGTCGAGGATGTAGTTGGTCGTGCCGTTGACGATGCCGAGGATGCGGTGGACCCGGTCGCCGGCGAGGCTGTCGCGCAGCGGCCGGATGATCGGGATCGCGCCGGCGACGGCCGCCTCGTAGTTGAGCTGGGCGCCCACCTGGTCGGCGGCCTCGAAGAGCTCGTTGCCGTGGGCGGCGAGCAGCGCCTTGTTGGCTGTGATCACGTCCGCGCCCGACGAGATCGCCGTGAGGATGTGGCTGCGGGCGGGCTCGAGCCCGCCGACCAGCTCGACCACGATGTCGGCGCCCAGGATCAGCGACTCGGCGTCGGTGGTGAGCAGGTGCTTCGGGATGTCGGCGGTGCGGGGCGCGTCCACGTCCCTGACGGCCACGCCCACGAGCTCCAGCGGCGCCCCCACGCGCTGGGCGAGCTCGTCGCCGTGGTCGAGCAGGAGGCGCGCCACCTGGGCACCGACGGACCCGGCGCCCAGCAGGGCGACGCGGAGGCTGCGGTACTCGATCATCGGGAGGTGGCCTTTCGTTCGATGCCGGCGTCGCGGCGGAGGAGGTCCTCCTCGGTCTCGCCGCGCACGAGGACGCGCGAGCGCCCGTCGCGGACGGCGACCACCGGGGGGCGCCCGAGGTAGTTGTAGTTGCTGGCGAGCGACCAGCAGTAGGCGCCGGTCGCGGCGACGGCGAGCAGATCGCCCGGCCGCACGTCCGCGGGCAGGAAGTCGTCGTGGACGACGATGTCGCCCGACTCGCAGTGCTTCCCGGCCACCCGGACGAGGGCGGGCTCGGCCGAGGAGGAGCGGTCGGCGATCCGCGCCGTGTAGTCGGCACCGTAGAGCGCCGGACGGGCGTTGTCGCTCATGCCGCCGTCGACGCTGACGTAGCGGCGGACCGCGGTCGAGCCCTCGGAGCCGACCGTCACGTCCTTCACGGTGCCCACCTCGTAGAGGGTGACGCCGGCGGGCCCGATCAGCGAGCGGCCGGGCTCGATCGCGATGTGCGGCACCGGGACGCCGCGGGCGGAGCACTGCTCGGCGACCGCGTCGGCGACGGCGGCCGCGATCTCGGCGATCGGGGTCGGGTGGTCGGCACTGGTGTACGCGATGCCGAAGCCGCCGCCGAGGTTGAGCTCCGGCACGGGGCCGTCCGCGAGCAGTGCCGCGTGGACGTCGAGCAGGCGCGACGCCGACTCCGCGAACCCGGCGGAGCCGAAGATCTGGGATCCGATGTGGCAGTGCAGCCCGAGGAATCGCAGGGAGGAGAAGGAGCGGATGCGGGCGACCGCGGCCGGGCAGTCGGCGAGTGCGAGGCCGAACTTCTGGTCCTCGTGCGCCGTGGCGAGGAACTCGTGGGTGTGCGCGTGCACTCCGCTGTTGACCCGGAGGCGCACCGCCTGCACGCGGCCGTGCCGCTCGGCCGCGGCTGCGACGCGCTCGATCTCGACGAGGCTGTCGAGCACGATCGTGCCCGCGCCCACCTCGACGGCCCGGTCGATCTCGCGGAGCGACTTGTTGTTGCCGTGGAGGCCGAAGCGCTCGGGCTCGATCCCTGCGGCGAGGGCCACCGCCATCTCGCCGCCGCTGGAGAGGTCGAGGTTCAGGCCCTCGTCGCGCATCCAGCGGGCGACCTCGGTCGAGAGGAACGCCTTGCCCGCGTAGTAGACCGTGACGCCGGTGCCGATCCGGCCGAGCTCGCGGGCGAAGACCTCACGCGTCTCGACGGCCCTGCGGCGGGCGTCGGCCTCGTCCACCACGTAGAGAGGAGTGCCGTGCTCGCGCACGAGCTCGGCGACGGGCACTCCGGCGATCCGGATGCCGCCGTCCCCGCCGCGCTCGGCGCTGTCCGGCCACACGCCGTCGGCCAGGGCGTTCGGGTCGGCGGGCGTGAGCAGCCACTCAGGCGCGAGCGGATGCCGGGGGGCGCGGGCGCGGGCGTCGACGGTGTCCACGGGTGAGACCTCACAGGAGAGAGTGGGAGCGTCACTGCGGGGCGAGCGGGTCCGGATTGACCCCTGAAGCCAGCGATGTCAGTGTTCGGCCCGCGGAAGACGCCGGCACAGGGCTCCGATCCTACCGGTCCGGGGCGGCGGCGCCGCGCGGGCTCAGGCGCAGGTGCCCGGTTCCTGCTCCGCGGGGTCGCTGAGGAACGTCGGAGAGAGCGCGAAGCTCGCGTTCAGCGACTCGTCGGCGACCTCGACCCCGGTCAGCGTCAGTCCGCGCGGCACCGAATCCGCGATGCACACGGACGACGGAGCGAGCAGGTCGCCGGAGACGGCGCCGAAGCGGTCGCGGAAGTCGGTCGCCGAGAAGGTCGCACCGGCGGCGGAGACCTCGGCCGGAGTCAGCCGGATGGCGCCGTCCACGGCGGCGAGCTCCATCCCCACGCCCGCGCCGAGCCGGAGGCCCAGCACCTCGACGGAGGCGGTCACGCGCACGAGCGGAGCGTCCAGCGTCACCTCGTCGACAGGAACGGTGCTGCGCTCGGTGACGAGCCGCGAGACCGAGGCCGCGTCGATCGCGACCGTCGTGCTGCCGGACTCGACCGCTCCGACGCCGCTCACCGGCACCCCGATCAGGGTCGCGGCGACGTCGCCGTCGAGCTCGCCGAACGTCACGTCCGAGCTGCGCAGGTCGAGCCGGTCCAGCCGCCCCGAGACGAGCTGCGGGAGAACGGCCCAGCCGGCGACGTCGACGTCCACCGCCCGGTCCGCGGGCAGTGCGAGCGCCTCGCGGAGGCTCGCGGCGGCGCGGTCCGCGACGGCGCGGCGGGCGAGCGAGTCGCCCACCACCGCCGCGACCACGAGCAGCACCAGCACCACGACGACCACCACGGCCGCGCGTCCCCCGCGCCGGCGCCGCGGCGCCGCCCCCGACGCGCTCACATCCGGTCCGGGGCCGTGACGCCCAGCAGGGAGAGCCCGTTGCGGAGCACCTGCCCGGTCGCCTCGTTCAGGCGCAGCCGGGTCGAGTGCACGGCCTCGACCGGGTCCTCGCCCTGCGGCACGACCCGGCAGTTGTCGTACCAGCGGTGGTAGAGGCCGGCGACCTCCTCGAGGTACCGCGCGACGCGGTGCGGCTCGCGCAGCTCCGCGGCGTGCGCCACGATGCGCGGGAACTCCTGCAGGCCGCCGAGCAGCGCCGACTCGGTCGGATGCACCAGCGTCTCGGGCGCGAACGGCTCGACGGGGACGCCCGACGCCGCGGCCTTCGCCGCGACCTGGCGGGTGCGCGCGTGGGCGTACTGCACGTAGTAGACGGGGTTGTCGTTGCTCCGCTTGGTCAGCAGGTCGAGGTCGATGTCGAGGGTCGAGTCGGCCGAGGAGCGCACCAGCGAGTAGCGCGCGGCGTCCACGCCGACGGCCTCCGTGAGGTCCTCCATCGTGACGACGGTCCCCGCCCGCTTGGACATCCGGACCGCCTCCCCGTCGCGGAGCAGGTTGACCAGCTGGCCGATCAGGATCTCGAGGTTCACGCCCGGGGTGTCGCCGAACGCCGCGCACATCGCCATCATCCGGCCGATGTAGCCGTGGTGGTCGGCGCCGAGCATGATGATCGCCCGATCGAAGCCGCGCTCGCGCTTGTCGAGGTAGTAGGCGAGGTCGCCCGCGATGTAGGCCGCCTCCCCGTCGCTCTTGATGATGACGCGGTCGCGGTCGTCGCCGAACGAGGTGGTCCGCAGCCAGGTGGCGCCGTCCGCCTCGAAGATGTGCCCGAGCTCGCGGAGGCGCTCGATCGCGCGGTCGACGGCACGCGACTCGTGCAGGGAGTTCTCGTGGAAGTACACGTCGAAGTCGACGCCGAACTCGTGCAGGCTCTGCTTGATCTCGCCGAACATCAGCTCGACGCCGATCGAGCGGAAGGTCTCGGCGAGCTCCTCCTCGGGCAGGACGGCGAGGTCGCCCGGGTAGGCGGCCGCGACGCGCTCGGCGATGTCGCCGATGTAGGCGCCGCCGTAGCCGTCCTCCGGGGTCGGCTCGCCGCGGTGGGCGGCGAGGAGGCTCCGCGTGAAGCGGTCGATCTGCGCGCCGTGGTCGTTGAAGTAGTACTCGCGGGTCACCTCGGCGCCCTGCGAGAGGAGCATCCGGGCCAGGCTGTCGCCGACCGCCGCCCAGCGCGTCCCGCCGATGTGGATGGGGCCGGTGGGGTTGGCGGAGACGAACTCGAGGTTCATCCGGACGCCGGCGTAGGCGGACCCGGTGCCGTAGGCCTCGCCCGCCTCGACGATCGCGCCGGCCAGGGCACCCGCGGCCGCGGCCTCGAGCCGGACGTTGAGGAAGCCGGGACCGGCGACCTCGACCGTGGCGACGCCCTCGACCGCGCCCAGCCCCTCGGCCAGCTCGGCGGCGAGCTCGCGCGGGTTCGCGCCGACCCGCTTCGCGAGCTTCATCGCGATGTTCGAGGCCCAGTCGCCGTGGTCGCGGTTCTTCGGGCGCTCCAGCACGACGTCCGAGAGCTCGACGCCCGCATCGCTCCCCCGTCGCTGCACGGCGTCGAGGACGAGGGCGTGCAGGGAGGCGGCGAGCTGTTCGGGAGTCACGGGGAGCGATTCTACCGGCCGCCGCGCCCGCGCCCCCCGTCCCTCCTGCACCGCGGGGCCGCTCGGCAGGGCGGCGTTGCTAGGGTGCGACGCATGCGCCGTCCCGCCGCCCTCCTCCTCGTCGCCCTCGCCGCGGCGGCCCTCTCCGGCTGCTCCCCCGCGGCCGACCCGGAGCCGAGCGCGAGCGGCGCCGTCAGCGGCACGCCGATCCCCCTCGCCTGCGAGCAGCTGGTCCCGGCCTCGGCGCTCGCGGGCCTGTGGGGCGGATTCTCCCCGGACGACGGCATCGGGACCACCGCCGTCTCCGAGGAGATCGCCCAGTACGACGGCCTGGTCTGCGGATGGTCCGACGATTCGGGCGCCGAGCTGCAGCTGGCCGTGGCCCACCTCGACCCCGCGGTGATCGAGGCGCTCAAGAACGAGTTCTTCACCACCAGCAAGGCCGTCCCCACCTACGGCAAGCCGCCGGAGATCGAGGGCTACTACCAGGTGACCGAGGGGCGGGGCGTCGCGGACGCCTTCGTCGGCGAGTACTGGATCGAGGCGTCCAGCGCCTCCTTCGTCGAGCCGGGGGACCCCGAGCCGCTCGTGCGGTCGGCGATCGGCGTCCTCGCCGACTGAGCCCCGGCGTCAGCCCAGGCGCACCGGCGAGACGTGGTCGTCGACGAGCGCCGCGTCGCAGTCGGCCTCCACGCTCATCCCGGTCAGGCGCAGGTCCGTCAAGTAGCTGCTGAGGAACGCGGTGTCGGCCGTGTCCCGGCCGGACGAGATGCGCAGCATCGACCCGCGCGGAGCCAGCCGGGTCGCGTCCACGACGTGCCAGGCGCCGCCGACCCAGGCCTCCGTGACCGCGTGGAAGTCCCGCGGCTCGAGGCCCGGCGCGTAGACCGCTGTCACCCGAGCGGGGATGTCGAGAGCACGGAGGAGCCCGGCGACCGTGTGCGCGAAGTCCCGGCACACGCCCTGGCCGCTCTCGATGACCTGCGCCGCTCCCCCGGTGCCGACCGTCGAGCCGTAGACGTACGACAGGTGGCCGTGCACCCATTCCTCGACGGCCGTCAGCGCCTCGAAGCCCCGGGCCCGCCCGAACTCGCGCCGGGCGATCCCTCCGAGCACGTCCGCCTCGGCGTACCGGCTCGGCCGCAGGTACTCGACGAGCTCGAGCTCGCTCGGCTCGTCCGGAGCGCCGTGGCCGGCGACCCGCGCCCGGTACTCGACCCGCAGGTCGCCCTCGTTCCCCGCGACGCGGTGCACGCGGGCGCCGTGCCGCGCCGGGAACTCCCGCACCGGCACGTCCTGCCCGTCGAGCCGGACGGTGAAGGAGTCCTCGAACGAGTCGCCCGTGGGCGTCGCCGCCACCAGGAAGATCAGGTCGGTCGGGCCGTTCAGACGCAGATCCAGCGAGGCGGAGACAGTGCGCAGCATGGCTCCATCGTGGCATGCGCGAGGACGGCTCCCGGCGTCGGGGCCCGCCCCGCCCGGGTGCTAATGTGGTCAGGCACTCCTGGCCCCCATAGCTCAGGGGATAGAGCACTGCCCTCCGGAGGCAGGGGCGTAGGTTCGAATCCTACTGGGGGCACATCCGCGGTCCTCCGCTCTCCTCCCTCGCACATGGGCGCTCAGCTCCGGTGCTCGACGCCCCTCGAGGCGCACCCCTCCACCACGGACCGAGCGGCGTCACCCGGTGGGCGACCGAGTCCGAACGTGGCGCTCCTCACCCGGCGCTCCGACCCTCCCCGGACAGCACGAAGGCCCGCGATCGTCGATCACGGGCCTTCGGGACGTTCACCACCGGCACTCGGCCGGTCGGGCTCACTCGTAGAGGTGGAAGGTGCCGGCGCAGTCGGCCGAGCAGAAGCCGTCGCGGCGACGGGCCGAGGCCGCTCCGCAGGCTTCGCAGCGGCGGCATCCGAGCATCCGCGAGATCAGGCTCTGAGGCGCCGACGCGACCACCGAGACCGGGGTGTCGGGGCGCACGGGGGCTCCCGTGGTCGAATCGAGCTGGATCCCAGCGATGTCGAGCGTGGCGCGAAGCATCCGTGTTCCTTCCGATCGGTGAACCATGTGCGAGTACTGCATTGCCAGTCCCTGAGATTCTGCGAATGGCTTGACGCGGCTCGCGATCGAGAGTAGCCGAAATCGACATCTGTCCGTCAGTCGGGATCGACCCGGGGAACGACGAGCAGCCGCGCCCCCTCCTGGCGGAGAAAGGCACGGCTGTTCGGGTGTCGGGGATCGGTGGGCGGACGACGCCGGAGCTCATGGGAGCGCGGCGTCGGGCCCGGAACGACCGGGAAGTGGGCCTAGTACGCGCCGCTGGTGCTCCGGGTGTCGATCGCCACCGTCTGTGCGGGAACCGGCGCCGGTCGCAGGGCGGGGAGCGAGGCGCTCCTGCCCGTGCGGAACGGCAGCAGGACGAGCATGACGGGGAGAAGGACGATCCACAGGAGGACCGACAGCGCGAGACGCGCCCAGATGGAAAGAATATTGAGCATGTTTGTGCCGCCTTCGGGTGACGGTAGAGGTGAACTTCGCGAACAGTATCATCGGGCCGACGGGGGGAGAAGAGTAGAATTGCGCCACTGATCGCGCCTCTCCCGCCACGCCCCCGAGCGGTCTGTCACTCCTCATTCGTCGCCCAGCGCCGATCGGATGGGTCGATCCCGCATCCGATCGACACACGGCCCGCGCAGTGCGTCCTCCTGAGGGCCGGGCCGTAGGGTGAGCGCGTGAAGATCCTTGTCGTCGAAGACGATCCAGCCATGGGTGAGGCCCTCGTCGGCGGCCTCGAAGACGCCGGCTACGAGGCCGTGCTCACCACGAACGGCATCGACGCGCTCGTCGCGTTCAGCAACGCCGAGTTCTCGGCCGCCATCGTGGACGTCATGCTCCCGGCGATGTCGGGCTTCGAGATCTGCCGCCGGATCCGCGAGCTCGGCCGGCCCACGCCGATCATGCTGCTGACCGCGCGGGACGCGATCGAGGACCGCGTCTTCGGCCTCGACGCCGGAGCGGACGACTACCTGACCAAGCCGTTCGCGTTCACCGAGCTCAACGCGCGCCTCCGGGCCCTCCTGCGCCGCAGCCCGTCGCTGATGTCCACCTCGATCGACGTCGGACGCATCACCGTGGACGGGTCGAGCATCCGGCGCACCGCCGACGGCTCGCGCATCCACGTCAGCCCGAAGGAGCTCGAGCTCCTCAAGCTCCTCATCACTCCCGTCGGCTCCGTCGTGACCCGCCAGCGGATCCTCTCCGAGATCTGGGGCGGCGGCGAGATCGTCGACAACAACATCGTCGACCAGTACGTCAGCTACCTGCGCAAGAAGCTCCCGACCGAGGACACGGGCGTCAGCATCGTGACCGTCCGCGGCAAGGGCTACTTCCTCCGCCCGGTCGAGTAGCCCGTGTCGCGGATGAGCACGGCACGCCGCAGGGTCGGCGCGCTCTCGATCCGCGCGAGGATCACCGTGGGAACGGTCGCTGTGGCGACCGCCCTCTTCGCGCTCGCGGCGCTGCTCTTCTACCAGGTGGTCACCGGCATCGTCGACCGCAGCGAGCGGACGATCCTGATGTCGATCGAGGACGAGGTGCACCGCGACATCTCGGCGGGCAACGTCCCGCGCACGCAGGGCTCGTCGACGGGCCAGCTGTTCCTCGCCCTCGCGCCCGACGGGAGCGTCAGCACCTCGACCATGCCCTCGCGCCTGAGCGGCGAGGTGCTCAGCGCACTGGCGGAGGAGCCGGCCGACACCTCGCCCCGGTACGCCGACGTGACGACGGCGAACGGCAGCTACCTGGTCCGCTTCACGGCCATCGAGAGCGATCGCGGCGTCTGGCAGGTCGCCTCCGCCCGCGATCAGGCCGCGTCGCAGCTCGTCCTCGACGACTTCGCCCACGTGCTCGTCTACGCCGCGATCTTCCTCGTCGTCACGTTCGGGCTCGCCTCGTGGATCCTGACGGGCGCGGCCCTCGCCCCGGTGCGCCGGATGCGGGCGCGCGCGGATCAGATCGCCGCCGAGCCCGGGCAGGGCGACCAGCTCCCGGTCGTCGGCACGCGCGACGAGATCGACGAGCTCGCGGTGACGCTGAACGCGTTCCTGACCAAGCAGACCGCGTCGCTGGCCCGGGAGAAGCAGATGGTGTCGGATGCGAGCCACGAGCTCCGCACTCCCCTCGCCGCGCTCTCCGCCCAGCTCGAGATCGCCCACCACCGCGTCGACGATCCGGTCGCGGTCGACCGGGTCATCCTCGACGCGCAGAAGAGCGTCGACCGGCTCGTGCGCCTCGCGTCCGCCCTGCTCGACATCTCGCGCATCGAGAGCCGCACCGTCCGCCCGACCGCTCCCTTCGCCGAGCTCGTCGACGAGCTGGTGGGCGCCGTCGACCGCACCCGCCTGCTCGCCTCGGAGTCGGGGGTGGAGATCGACTACGAGATCGACGAGCGCGAGCCGGCCCGGCTCTACGCGGTCGCGTCCCAGGACTTCGGCCGGGTGATCGACAACCTCGTGAGGAACGCGATCCAGGCGATGAACGGCGGCGGCATGATCGTCGCCTCCCTCTCGCAGTCGGACGGGCGCCTGATGCTCAGCGTCTCGGACGACGGACCGGGGATGCCGGACGCCTTCATCCCGGTCGCCTTCGACCGCTTCTCCCGCCCGGACGACTCCCGGACCCTCGCCTCCGGCGGCAGCGGTCTCGGACTGGCCCTGGTGCACACCACCGTGCTCTCGGCCGGCGGGACGGTCGCCCTGGTCAACCGCTCCCCCCGGGGTCTCGCGGTCGACATCGTCCTCCCGCCCGTCGGCTCCGCCTGATCCGCCCCGCCCCGGGAACGACGAAGGCCCCCGGCGGACCGGGGGCCTTCGCGGAGGATCGTCAGCGCGGGTCGTCCTCGGGGCGGACGGGCTGCGGCTGCGGGTCGCCGACCGCGGCGGGCGGCGGAGCCCAGGCCGTCTGCGGCGCCTCCGCCGGGGAGGTGCCGCCGTCGAGCAGGTTGCGCGCGCGGTTGACCACCTCGGGGTCCACGAGCACGGAGTAGCTGGTCGCGATCACCTGCATGGTCGAGGTGAAGTCGCGACGGCGGCGGTTCACGGCGTAGGAGGCGAGCCCGAAGAGCATCCCGAAGCCGGCGCCGAGGAGGACCGCCGCGATGAGGAAGGAGAACTCCGTCGTCGGCGAGAAGATGATGAGCAGGAGGCCCAGGAAGACACCGAGCCAGGCGCCGGAGGCCGCTCCGGCGAGGGCGACGCGGCCCCAGGTGAGCTTGCCGGTCACCCGCTCGACGCTCTTGAGCTCGTTGCCGATGATGGCGAGCTGGCGCACCGGGAAGTCGGCGCGGGCGAGCACGTCGACGGCGGCCTGCGCCTCCTGGTACGTGTCGAACGTGGCGAGGATCTCCCCGCGCGGGATCGTGGGGAAGGCCGGCCCTCGGCCGCTGAACGGCGTCTGCTGAGTCACCCGGACAGAATCGCACAGGCCACTTGAAGGTCTCTGAACGGATTCGGAGAACCGGCCGAGGGCGAGCCGGGAACGCTCGGCGTCCGCCCGGCTGCACGGGACTAGGTTTGTAGCCGTGAGTTCCGCCAGAGTCTTCGTCGCGCGCTTGGCCGGATGCAGTGTCTTCGACCCGGCCGGCGATCGCGTCGGCAAGGTCCGCGACGTGCTCCTGGTCTACCGGCAGAACGACGCCCCGCGGGTGGTCGGCCTGGTGGTCGAGATCCCCGGGCGCCGTCGCGTCTTCGTGTCGATCGGCCGGGTCACCAGCATCGGCAGCGGCCAGATCATCACCACCGGGCTCATCAACGTGCGCCGCTTCGAGCAGCGGGGCGGCGAGGTCCGCGTCATCGCCGAGCTCCTCGGCCGCCGGGTGAGCTTCGTGGACGGCTCCGGTGACGCGGTCGTCGAGGACGTCGCGATCGAGGAGGCCGCTCCCGGCGAGTGGGAGCTCGCGCAGCTCTTCGTCCGCCGGCCCAAGACCAGCCCCTCCCCCTTCGCCAAGGGCGCGACCGCCTTCGCCGGCTGGCGCGAGGTCCGCGAGAGCGTCTCGACCGAGGCGCAGTCCGCCGAGCAGTACGTCGCCAGCCTCTCCGAGCTCAAGCCCGCCGACCTCGCCAGCACGCTCCTCGACCTGCCGCAGCAGCGGATGCTCGAGGTCGCCGGCGAGCTCTCGGACGACCGCCTCGCGGACGTGCTCGAGGAGATGCCCGAGAGCGAGCAGGTCGAGATCCTCGGCCGGCTCGACGACGATCGCGCCGCCGACGTCCTCGACCAGATGCAGCCGGACGACGCGGCCGACCTGATCGCCCAGCTCTCGGAGGAGCGCGGCGAGGCGCTCCTGGAGCTGATGGAGCCCGAGGAGGCGGACGACGTCCGCATGCTCCTCACCTACGCTCCGGAGTCCGCCGGCGGTCTGATGACCACGGAGCCGATCATCGTCTCCTCCGAGGCGACCGTCGCCGAGGGCCTCGCTCTCATCCGCCGCCACGAGCTCGCCCCGGCCCTCGGCGCCGCCGTCTGCGTCACGCTGCCGCCCTACGAGCCGCCGACCGGCCGCTTCCTCGGCATGGTGCACTTCCAGCGGATGCTCCGCTACCCGCCGCACGAGCGCCTCGGCACCCTGCTCGACCAGAGCATGGACCCGATCACGCCCGAGACCTCGGCGGCCGAGGTCGCCCGGATCCTGGCCAGCTACAACCTCGTCTCGGTGCCCGTCGTCGACGCGTCCCACCGCCTCGTCGGCGTCGTGACCATCGACGACGTCCTCGACTACCTCCTCCCCGACGACTGGCGCAGCCACGGCGACGACGACGAACCGAGGAAGCCGGTGACGACGGCGACGCAGGGCGTCCCGCTCGTGCCGCCGGCACCCGCGGCGACAGGCAGGACACGACGGGGACGGAGGGGTGCGCGTGGCTAGGGACACCAAGCAGGACCGGCGCCTGGACGCTCCCAAGGGCTTGCGCACCCGCGTCCTCTCGCGGCGGAACCGCCCGAGCAGCGACCGCTTCGGCCGCCTGACCGAGTCGTTCGCCCGCGGCATGGGCACGCCGTGGTTCCTGGTCGGGATGACGATCTTCTGCGTCTTCTGGCTGATGTTCAACACCTACGGGCCCGCGGACGCGCGCTTCGACTCTCAGGCCCTCGGCTTCACGGTGCTGACGCTGATCCTCTCGCTGCAGGCCTCCTACGCCGCGCCGCTCCTGCTGCTCGCGCAGAACCGACAGGACGACCGCGACCGCGTGCAGATCGAGCAGGACCGGCAGCGGGCCGAGCGCAACCTCGCGGACACCGAGTACCTCGCGCGCGAGGTCGTGGCCCTGCGCCTGGCGATCCGCGACATGGCGAGCAAGGACTTCATCCGCTCGGAGCTGCGCGGCCTGCTCGAGGAGCTCGAGAAGGATCGGGCGCAGGAGCCCGAGCGGCGCGATGCCTGACGTCGCCGCCATCGAGACCGCCGTCAGGACGGCGCTGGCCCGGGTCGTCGATCCGGAGATCCGGAAGCCCATCACCGAGCTCGACATGCTCGAGTCGGTCGAGGCGGCCGTCGACGGAGCGGTCCGCGTCGCGATCCGGCTGACCATCGTCGGCTGCCCGGCCGCCTCCGCGATCGAGCGCGACGTACGCGAGGCCGCGGCCTCGGCTCCCGGAGTCACGGCGGTCGACGTCGTGGTCGGAGTCATGACGCCGGCGCAGCGCACCGCCCTCACCGAACGCCTCCAGGGCGGCCGCCGGAGCATGCCCTTCGGCCCGGACTCGCTCACCCGCGTGTACGCGGTCACCAGCGGCAAGGGCGGTGTCGGCAAGTCGACCGTCACCGCCAACCTCGCGGTCGCCCTCGCTCGGCGGGGGCTCGCGGTCGGCCTCGTGGACGCCGACGTGCACGGCTTCTCCATCCCCGGCCTGCTCGGCCTGATGCACGACGGGCGCGTCGCGGGGCCCACCCGCGTCGGCGAGCTGATGCTGCCGCCGGTGGCGCACGGCGTGAAGGTCATCTCGATCGGGATGTTCCTCGAGGGCGACACCCGGGGGGCGGCCGTCTCCTGGCGCGGACCCATGCTGCACCGCACCATCTCCCAGTTCCTCACCGACGTGTACTTCGGCGACCTCGACGTGCTCCTGCTCGACCTGCCTCCCGGCACGGGGGATGTGGCGATCTCCATCGGGCAGCTGCTCCCGCATGCGGAGGTCCTCATCGTCACCACCCCGCAGCCGGCGGCCGCCGACGTGGCCGAGCGCAGCGGCGCGCTCGCCCGCCAGTCGGGTCAGCGCATCGTCGGAGTGGTCGAGAACATGTCGGGGCTTCCGCAGCCCGACGGCTCGGTGCTGGAGCTCTTCGGCAGCGGAGGCGGGGCCGAGGTCGCGCGTCGGCTCACTGCGACGGGCGACGAGGTGCCGCTGCTCGCGTCGCTGCCGATCTCCGTCGCGCTGCGGGCGGGGGGCGATGAGGGCGTGCCCGTCGTCGTCGGCGATCCGGAGGATCCTGCCGCCCGGGCGATCGACGCCCTGGCGGCGACGCTCGCCGCGCGGCCGCGGGGACTGACCGGCCGTCGGCTTCCGCTCGCCGTCGGCTGACGCCTCCGCGCGGCTTGGTGCGGACGGCGTCGGTCGGGACGCCCGCCCGGCGCTCCTCGCGGAGCAGGGCTCAGGTGGCCTCGGAGTCGATCGGCGGCGGCGCGACGCTCGAGAGCGTGCCGGACGAGACGGAGCGCTGCATCGTCGTGTAGTAGCTGTCCTGCGCGGAGCCGGTGCCGCCCGGCACGACCGGAGCAGCGACAGCGGTGGGCGGCTTCACGGTGGGGGCCGGATCGTCCTCGAGCAGGGCGTCGCGGATGATGCGGCGGGGGTCGTACTGGCGCGGGTCGAGCTTCTTCCAATCGACGTCGTTGAACTCGTCGCCCATCTCGTCCTTGACGCGCTCCCGGGCCTGCGTGGCGAATCCGCGCACCTTGCGCACGAGCTGCCCGAGCTGGGCGGCGTAGTGCGGGAGGCGGTCGGGACCCAGCACGAAGACGGCGATGACCCCGATGATGAGGAGCTTGTCGAACGTCAGACCGAACACGAGGACAACACTAACCCGCCGCGCCTCCCTCGCGGAGCCCGCGCGCCACCGTACCCTGACGATGCCCGGGCGCGATCCGCCCGGTGCACCGATCAGAGGAGCGCCCCCGTGTCCGACAAGGATGCCAACTGGAAGTACGCCGAGGACGCGGTCGTCGAGTCGGAGGCCATCGCCTCGGCCCGCCGGCTCTCGGTCGAGCTGGGCATCGACGCCGTCTCCCCCTCGATCGGCGCGCAGGCCGCGCTGGTCGCCGCCGCGGCGCGCGCGACCTCCATCATCGAGATCGGCACCGGCACCGGAGTGAGCGGCCTGTGGCTGCTCGACGGCGCCCCCGAGGCGATGCTCACCTCGATCGACTCCGAGGCGGTGCACCAGCAGCACGCGCGCGCCCAGTTCCACGAGGCGGGCATCTCGCCCAACCGGCTCCGGCTCATCCCGGGCCGCGCCCTCGAGGTGTTGCCCCGGATGAACGAGAACTCCTACGACATCGTCTTCGTCGACGGCGATCCGCTGCAGGTCATCGAGAACGTCGAGCACGCGCTGCGGCTCGTCCGTCCGGGCGGGACGGTCCTCGTCCCCCACGCGCTCTGGCGCGGACGCGTGGCCAACCCCGCGCAGCGCGACGAGATCGCGACGGCGTTCCGCACGCTGGTGGCCGAGGTCTGCGCCTCCCCCGCCGTGGTCAGCGTGCTCTCGCCGATCGGCGACGGCCTGCTGCAGGCCAACAAGCGCCGCGCCTGACGAGCGCGGCCGACCGGGGAAAGACGGAACGCCCGCCGCACGGTGTGCGACGGGCGTTCACGACGGTGCGGATCAGGCGGGAGACACCACCGACGCGAGCGCGTCGTGCAGCTCTTTCGCCTCTGCATCGTTGACCGAGACGACGAGGCGTCCGCCTCCTTCGAGCGGAACGCGCACGACGATGAGTCGGCCCTCCTTAACAGCCTCCATCGGTCCGTCTCCGGTCCTCGGCTTCATGGCCGCCATAGAGTTCCCCTTTCGTGACGTATCCCCCTATTATCGTGCATCCGCGGGGGTGTTCCGAACAGCGCCCGGAAGTCGGGCGTCAGCCGATCACGGCGGGGACCAGTCGCCCGGGGTGAACACCCAGCACAGCAGCACCCAGACGATCTGCCCGACGATCGATGCGGCCACCACGAACACCCTCAGGAGGGTCGACCGCGGCACCGCGAGCGCCCCGGCCAGCGGGAACATCGGCATCAGGATGCGGAACGTGCTCGATTGCGGGTAGAAGAACGCGAAGAGGTAGATCGCGTAGCCGCCGACCCAGAGCCGCGAGAAGACGTCGAGGCTGCGCGTGGCCCGCGAGAACAGGATCGCCAGGAATCCGAGCACCACCACGACGGTGATGCCCATGCCCGTGATCGGCGAGCCGAACCAGAGGCCTCCCCACCAGCCCCCGCCGGCGAACCAGGAGGTGAAGGGGATGAGCTCGCCCTCGCCGATGAAGACGCTGCGCCAGGCGAGCTCGGTGTCGGTGTAGGCGGTGAAGGAGCCGGTCACGGCCCAGGCGATGAGCAGCCAGGCGAACCCCACCGCGAGGGACCAGACCGTGAGGGAGACCGTGAAGGCGAACTCCCGGCGGGTGAACGGCTCGGTGCCGCGCACGTGCCGCCAGACGCGGTAGAGGAAGTAGAGGCCCGTCATCGCCGCGATCGCGAGACCGCTCGGGCGCAGGAGCCCCACGACCAGCACGACGGGGAACGTCCAGATCCACTTGCGGCGCACCAGCAGGAGGAGCAGCACGGCCGTCAGGAGGATGCCGCCGGACTCCGCGTAGCCGATCTGCAGGATCGGGGACGTCGGAGCGACGCAGAAGAAGACGATCCCCATCAGCGCCTGGCCCTCGCTGAGCGAGACGCGGAACAGCCGGTAGATCACCAGGCACGCCGCTGCACTGCAGACCAGGGCGACGAGCACCGCCGCGTTCGCCCAGTCGAGCCCGGTGATGTTCATCAGGCCGCGGACGGTGAACGGGTAGACGGGCATGAACGCCCAGGGGTTCTGCTCCACGGCTCCGGACGGCGAGAGCGGCAGGACCGACGGGTACCCCGTCATCCCGATCCGCTCGTACCAGCCGCCGTCCCACGTCGTCGCGAATCGGACGTAGGTGTCGCGGAGTCCCGTCCACTCGACGCCCTGACGCACGGCGCCGACACGGAGCATGATCACGGTCGTGACGACCCGGGACACGGCGAAGACCAGGAGCACCTGGATCCACCACGGGATCCTCCGGAGCAGACCCCAGCGGGAGCGGGACGGAGAGGCGTCCTCCGTCTCCGGCGCGATCGCGGTGGCGCTCACGCGAGCAGCCCGCGGTCCGTCGAGGAGGGGGTCGTCAGCGAGGAGCGGGCGAGTGTCGCCGCGGCTCGCCGGCGGGTCGGCCGGAGGAGGGGCGACGCGTGTCGCGGCTCACCGGCTGGCGTGAGGGGAGACATTCCGACGAGCATACCCGTGCGGGAGTCGGGAGTCCCCGGAGGAGCACCGCGCCGGGCGGGCGCTCGGCACGATCACGGCGGGGTCCAGTCCGATCCGGCGACGGCCCAGCAGATCGAGATCCAGACGATCTGGCCGCCGATCCCGAGCAGGACCAGCGCGACGCGGAAGACCGGCGAGCGCGGCACCGCCAGCGCTCCGACGAGCGGGAACATCGGGCCCAGCAGCCGGAAGGTGCTCGACTGCGGGAAGAAGAACGCCAGCAGGTAGACGCCGTACCCGGCGACCCAGGCCCGGCTGAAGAGATCGAGCCGCCGTGTCCACGGTGCGGCGAGGATCCCGACGAACGCCGCCAGCAGGAGCACCACCAGCACGACGCCGACGGCCGGAGCACCGAACCACCACGAGCCCCACCAGGCGCCGCCCTGGAACCACGGGGTCAGCGGGAGCAGCTCCTGGTAGCCGATGTAGACCGCACGCCACGCCAGCTCGGTGTCGGTGTACGCGGTCATCGACCCGGTGACGGCCCACGCCACGGCGGGCCAGAGGAAGCCGACCACGAGCCCCCACGCCGTCAGGCCCACGGCCGGCAGCCACTCCGACCGCGGGAACGGCTCCGTGCGGCGCCGGACGAACCGGTAGACGACGTACAGGCCGAGCGCGGCGGCGAAGGCGAGCCCGCTCGGCCGCGTCAGGCCCAGCAGCAGCACGACGGGCACGACCGCGAGCCAGCGCCGCCGCACCAGGAGGAGGAGCGTGACCGCGGTCAGCAGCATCGCCATCGACTCCGCGTAGGCGAGCTGCATCAGCGGCGAGGTCGGCGCCACGCAGAACAGCAGCACCGCCGTCAGCGACTGCGACTCGCCGAGGGAGTGCCGGAAGAGGCGGTACAGGACGAGGCAGGCTCCGGCTCCGCACAGGACGGAGACGGTCACGGCGGCCGGAGCCCAGGTGAAGCCGGTGAGCGCCATCAGCGCCTTCACGACGCCCGGGTAGAGCGGCATGAAGGCCCAGGCGTTCTCCCCCACGTGGCCGTCCTGCGTGATCGGCAGGAAGCCGGGGTACCCGGTGGCCGCGATGATCTCGTACCAGCGGCCGTCCCACATCGACGCGAAGGCCGAGTAGGACGGGGAGGGTCCGGTCCACGGGTTCGCGAGCTGGTGCGCGGCGAACTGCAGCAGGATCACCGTCGTGACCACGCGGGTCGCGATGTACACCAGGAGGACCCGCGCCCACCACGGGACGAGGCGCAGGCGGAGGCGGACGGGGACGGCCGTGGCGCTCGCGCTCACGAGGACGCGGTCAGCCAGCGGCGGAGGCCCTCGGTGCACTCGGTGATCTCGTGCACCGCCACGCGCTCGTCGTCGGCGTGGGCCCGGAGCGGGTCGCCCGGTCCGTAGTTGACAGCCGGGATGCCCATGGCGGAGAACCGCGCGACGTCGGTCCAGCCGTACTTGGGCTTCGCCTCGGCTCCGACGGCCGAGAGGAAGGCCTGGGCCAGAGGTGCGTCCAGCCCCGGGCGGGCGCCCTCGGCCAGATCGTCCACCGTCACCTCGAACCCCTCGAAGAGCTCCTCGAGGTGGGCGAGCGCCTCCTCCCCGGACCGGTCGGGGGCGAAGCGGTAGTTGACCTGCACAGTGCAGAGGTCCGGGATCACGTTGCCCGCGACCCCGCCGGTGACGCGCACGGCGTTGACGCCCTCGCGGTACACGAGGCCCTCGACCTCGACCTCGCGCGGCACGTAGGCGGCGAGGCGGTCGAGGATCGGCGCCGCCGCGTGGATCGCGTTCTCGCCGACCCAGCTGCGGGCGGAGTGGGCGCGGACGCCGCGGGTGACCACGTCGACCCGGAGCGTCCCGTTGCAGCCGCCCTCCACTGCTCCGCTGGTCGGCTCGCCGAGCACGGCGAAGTCGGCGGAGAAGAGGTCGGGGCGGTGCCGGGAGAGACGGCCGAGGCCGTTGAGGTCCGCTGCGACCTCCTCGTTGTCGTACCACATCCAGGTGATGTCGACGGCCGGATCGGAGAGCTCGGCGGCGAGGACGAGCTGCACCGCCACTCCGGCCTTCATGTCGACGGTCCCGCGGCCGATGAGGTGCTCGACGCCGTCGATCGTCTCGGCGACGACGGGCAGGTTGCCGTTGACCGGCACCGTGTCGAGGTGCCCGGCGATCACGACGCGCTGGGCGAGGCCGAGGTTCGTCCGCGCCACGACCGTGTGGCCGTCGCGGATGACCTCGAGGTGGTCGTACTGCTCGAGCGCCCACTGCACCGCGTCCGCGATCTCGAGCTCGTCGCCCGAGACGGACGGGATGTCGCAGAGGATCCGCGTCAGGGCGACCGGATCGGTGCGCAGATCGAGCGGAGGGGCGGTGGTCGGATCGGCCATGCGCCCCAGGGTAGCGGCCGGACGCTCCGCGCTACCCTGATCGGCATGACCCTCGAGCACTCCGCAGACTCCTCCGCGCCCGCCTCCGCCTGGGGCTACGGGCTCGCCACCGTGGCCGCCGACGGCACCGTCCTCGACACCTGGTTCCCGGAGCCCCGCCTCGGCACCATCCCGGCCGGCCGCGACCCCTGGATCGTGCCGGCGGAGTTCGAGGAGCAGGCCGGCGAGGATCCGCGCCGCGAGGTCCGCATCGACGTGGTCACGCTGCAGATCGACGTGCAGGCGCCGCCCGCCTCCACGTCCGACGCCTACCTGCGGCTGCACCTGCTCTCGCACCTCCTGGTCCGCCCGAACGAGGTGAACCTCGACGGCGTCTTCGCCCACCTGCCGAACGTGGTGTGGACGAACGCCGGTCCGGTCTCGCCGGAGTCGTTCACTCGCCTGCGCCCCTCGCTCCGGCGCCACGGCATCCAGGCCACCGGCATCGACAAGTTCCCGAGGCTGACCGACTACGTCACCCCGGCGAAGGTGCGCATCGCGGACACCTCGCGCGTCCGCCTCGGGGCGCATCTGGCACCCGGCACGACGGTGATGCACGAGGGCTTCGTCAACTTCAACGCCGGGACCCTCGGCAGCTCGATGGTCGAGGGGCGCATCTCGCAGGGCGTCGTGGTCGGCGACGGCTCGGACATCGGCGGCGGCGCGTCCATCATGGGCACCCTCTCGGGCGGAGGAGTGCAGCGCGTCTCGATCGGCGCGCGGGCGCTGCTGGGTGCGAACTCGGGCATCGGCATCTCCCTCGGCGACGACACCGTCGTCGAGGCCGGCCTCTACGTGACCGCCGGCACCAAGGTCGTCGTGGTCGGCGGAGCGCCGCGCGCCGACGGCGCCCCGCAGACCGTGAAGGCCGTGCAGCTCTCGGGCGTGCCGAACCTGCTCTTCCGCCGCAACTCCCTCACCGGTGCCGTCGAGGTCCTCCCCCGCACCGGCGCCGGCATCGAGCTGAACGCCGCCCTGCACGCCTGAGGGCGGGCGTCCGGCGCCGCCGGGCCCAGCAGGCGGCACCCTGGGACGAACCGTGCTGATCGAGTCCGCGGCGACCACGCCGCTCTGCGTCCCGCCTCGAAGGAGAGGTTCGAGCCTCGGACGGCCGACGAGAGGCGGGTGCGCCGCACGGCGAGAGCCCGCCTCCCCGGCGGGGACGGGCTCTCGGGGACCGGTCAGCGGTCGGTCGGCCAGTGGCGCTCGGGCGAGCCCATGTAGAGCTGCTGCGGGCGGCCGATCTTGGTCTGCTTGTCGGTGTTCATCTCGCGCCAGTGGGCGATCCAGCCGGGCAGGCGGCCGATCGCGAAGAGCACGGTGAACATCCGGGTCGGGAAGCCCATCGCCTTGTAGATGACGCCCGTGTAGAAGTCGACGTTCGGGTAGAGGCGCCGCTCCTTGAAGTAGTCGTCCTCGAGAGCGAGGGCCTCGAGCTCCATCGCTATGTCGAGCAGCGGGTCCTTCACGCCGAGGGCCTGCAGGACCTCGGAGGCGCTCTCCTTGACCAGCTTCGCGCGCGGGTCGTAGTTCTTGTACACCCGGTGGCCGAAGCCCATCAGGCGCACGCCCTCCTCCTTGTTCTTCACCCGCTCGACGAACGTCGACACGCTCTCGCCCGACTCGCGGATCCGGCCGAGCATGGTGAGCACCGCCTCGTTCGCTCCGCCGTGCAGGGGGCCGAACAGGGCGTTGATGCCTGCCGAGACGGAGGCGTAGAGGTTCGCCTCGGTCGAGCCGACGAGGCGGACGGTCGACGTCGACGCGTTCTGCTCGTGGTCCTCGTGGAGGATCAGGAGGCGGTCGAGCGCCTTCGAGAGCACCGGGTCGACCTGGTACTGCTCGGCCATCGTTCCGAAGTTGAGGCGGAGGAAGTTGTCGACGAAGCTCAGCGAGTTGTCCGGGTAGAGGAACGCCTGGCCGATCGCCTTCTTGTGGGCGTACGCCGCCATCACGGGCAGCTTCGCCAGGAGGCGGATCGTGGTGAGCTCCACCGCCTCCGGATCCTTCGGGTTGGAGCTGTCCTCGTAGTACGTCGACAGGGCCGAGACCCCGGCCGAGAGCACCGACATGGGGTGCGCGCTGTGCGGGAGCGCGTCGAAGAAGCGCTTGAGGTCCTCGTGGAGGAGCGTGTGGCGGCGGATGCGCTCGTCGAAGCCCGCGAGCTCGTCGGCCGTCGGCAGCTCGCCGTAGATGAGGAGCCAGGCCACCTCGAGGTAGGTCGCGTTGGTGGCCACCTCCTCGATCGGGTAGCCGCGGTAGCGGAGGATCCCCTGGTCGCCGTCGATGTAGGTGATCTGCGACTTGGTCGCCGCCGTGTTCACGAAGCCGTAGTCGAGCGACATGAAGCCGGTCTGCTTCGACAGGGTCGAGAAGTCGATGCTCGAGGAGCCGTCGACGCTGCGCAGGACCGGGAAGTCCGCGGTGCGGTCGCCGAAGGTGAGCGTGACCTTCTCGGGGAGCTCCTGCTCCGCCGGCGCGGGAGGCGGCGTCGTGGCGCTCCCGGTCGCGGGCTCCGTGGAGCCCACCGTCGCGGTTCCGTCGCTCTGCGTGCCGGATTCGGTCACAACGCCTCCCAGGTCGTCGCGGTCGCACCCCGGAAGCGCTCGCGCGGAGCGGGCGGCGCCGGGTCTGGATCGTGGTGCAGCCGGGGCCTCGCGAGGCGCCGTCGACCGAACCACATACAGCCTATGGGCAAAGCGGGGGCACTGTGACATCGCCCAGCGCTGGGGCCGGGGCCTTGTCGGAACCCGCCAGGATCGGCCGGGTCGAGCGCCTCAGAGGCCGCCGGACAGGCGCTCGACGGCCGCGTCGATCCGCTCGTCGGAGGCCGTCAGCGAGAGGCGCACGTGCTCGGGGAAGCCGTCCCCGTAGAAGACGCCGGGGCCCGCGAGGACGCCGAGGCGGGCGAGCCGGTCGATGGACTCCCAGGCCGGGCGGCCCTCGGTCGCCCACAGGTAGAGGCCGGCCTCGCTGCGGTCGATCCGGAAGCCCGCGGACTCGAGGGCGGGCCGGAGGCGGTCGCGGCGGGAGCGGTAGCGCTCCTTCTGCGCGGCGACGTGCTCGTCGTCGGCGAGGGCGACGATCATCGCCTCCTGCAGCGGACCGGGCACGATCATGCCCGCGTGCTTGCGGACGGTCACCAGGCGCGCGATCAGGGCCGCGTCCCCGGCGACGAAGGCGGCGCGGTACCCGGCGAGGTTCGACTGCTTGCTCAGCGAGTAGACGCCGAGGACCCCGGTGCGGTCCTCCCCCACCACGCGCGGGTCGAGGACGCTCGGGATCGGCTCGTCGGCCCAGCGGCCGTCCCAGCCGAGCTCGGCGTAGCACTCGTCCCCCGCGATCACGGCGCCCAGCTCACGGGCACGCGCGACGGCGCGCCGCAGGGCGGGCACGTCGAGCACGGCGCCGTCGGGGTTGCCGGGAGAGTTGAGCCAGACCAGGCGTGTCGTCGCGGGCCACTCGGCGGGGTCGTCGGAGGCGAGCGCCTCGGCGCCGGCGATCGCCGCGCCCATCGCGTACGTCGGGTAGGCGGCGCGCGGATGCACGACCACGTCCCCCTCCCCGAGTCCGAGGAGGAAGGGCAGCCAGGCGACGAGCTCCTTGGAGCCGATCGTCGGCAGGACCTCGTCGATCCCGAGGCCCTCGACTCCGCGCCGCCGCGCGTACCAGGCGGCGATCGCCTCGCGCAGAGCGGGGGTGCCCACGGTCGTGGGGTACGCGTGCGAGTCCGTCGCGCGGGCGAGCGCGTCGCGGATCGGGGCGGGCGTCGGGTCCACCGGCGAGCCGATCGACAGGTCGACGATCCCGCCGGGGTGCTCCGCCGCCGTGCGGGCGAAGGGCGCCATCAGGTCCCAGGGGTAGTCGGGCAGCGCGCAGAGGGCCACGGGAGCGGCCTCAGTGGCTCTGCGGAGGCAGCGCCGCGATGACCGGGTGGTCCTTGGCGATCACGCCGACCTTGGCGGCTCCGCCCGGGGAGCCGATCTCGTCGAAGAACTCGACGTTGGCCTTGTAGTAGTCGGACCACTCCTCGGGGAGGTCGTCCTCGTAGTAGATCGCCTCGACGGGGCAGACCGGCTCGCAGGCACCGCAGTCCACGCACTCGTCCGGGTGGATGTAGAGCGAGCGCTCGCCTTCGTAGATGCAGTCGACCGGGCACTCGTCGATGCAGGCGCGGTCTTTGACATCGACGCACGGAAGTGCGATCACGTAGGTCACGGTGCTCCAGGTCCCTTCGAACAGTGTCTCTATCGTACGGGGGCCGACGGGGCGTCGGCGTCCGCTGGCCGCGGGGCGGCGGCGGGAGCGGCCGCCCGCAGCCGCGGCCAGGCGATCACGACGAGGGCGATGAGGGCGGGGAGGAAGGTCCAGGCCACGCCGAGGCCGTTCGCCGGGACGAGGACGGATCCGCCGGTGCTGCGCAGGGCGAGCAGCCCGATCATCCCGAGCAGGCCCATCGCGGTGCAGAACGCGACGAACCGGTCGATGAGCACGAGGCGCAGCCCGAGCAGGAGCAGCAGCACGCCGGCGAGGGAGGCGGCGAGGCCGACCGGGAGGACGACACCGCCGACCGACACGGTGCTCTGATGGGCGACGGTCGTGATCGCTCCGACCACCGCGCCGACCAGGACTCCGGCGACGCCCGAGAGCACGCGCGATCCCAGCGTCGGACGCTCCTCCGGCAGCGGCGCCGGACGCCCCGCCTGCGCGACCGGGCGGAAGCGCTCGATGCGGCCGATGGGGAACGGCGGACCGCTCGAGAGGCGGGCATCGTCGCCCTCGACCACCAGCTGCGTCGCGTGCGCCTCGAGGGCCGCGCGCTTGCGGGCGTGGTCCTCGGCGGACAGCTCGATCACGACGTCCCCGGGGAGGGGCGGGGCCGCGTCGGGGAGGACGGCGAGGAAGCGCAGGCCCAGCAGCTCGGCGGCGCGCTCGGCGACCCGGGCGGTGCGGACGTGGTCCGGGTGGCCGTAGCCGCCGCCCGCGTCGTAGGACAGCACGACGCCCGCGTCGACCTGCCGGAGGACGGCGACGAGATCAGCCACCTCCTCGTCCTCGGGCGCGGCGGTGAAGGACGCGGGATGCACCGGCTCGAGCGGCACCGGGACGCGGCCGGGGCCCCACTGCATGCCGGAGTCCCGGTAGACCCGCGGAGCGAGGCCGGGTGCGCGGGCACCCGCCTCGCCGAGGAAGCGGTGGTCGGCGACGCCGAGGGCCGTCAGGGCGACGACGAGCTCGGTCGTCCGGTGCGCGGCCAGCTCGGCCGAGCCCTCGAGCGGAGCGAGGTCCTCGGGGATGACCTCGCCGCACTCCCCCCGCGTGGCGGTGACGACGGTGACGGAGGCGCCCTGCGCCACCAGCCGCGCCAGGGTCCCGCCCATGGTGATCGTCTCGTCGTCGGGGTGGGCGTGCACCGCCACCACCCGCTCCGCTGCTGCGTCCCGGCCCGCGTCCACTCTCCGCCTCTCGTCCTGCGCGGCCTCCGCTGCGGGCGCTTCTGGACAGCGACCGAGCAGCGGACTACAGTCGACCCGGGTTAGGCAAGGCTTACCGAACAACGGAGGCCCGCCGACCGGATCGACTCGGGGCGGGAGTCGCCCCCTCCTCGTCCACCATCGACCAAGAGAACACGCGTGCTCGCAAACTACCTCATCGGCCTCCGCGAAGGCCTCGAAGCCGGCCTCGTGGTCGGGATCCTCGTGGCCTACCTGACCAAGCTCGGCCGGCGCGACGTGCTGCCGCGGCTCTGGACCGGCATCGCCGCGGCGATCGCGATCTCGCTCGTCACCGGTGCGATCCTCACCTGGGGCCCCTCGACCCTGTCGTTCCAGGCCCAGGAGCTCATCGGCGGCGGCCTCTCGATCCTCGCGGTCGGCCTGGTCACCTGGATGATCTTCTGGATGGGCGCGAACGCCCGCAGCCTCAAGGGCGACCTCGAGTCCCGGCTCGACGGCGCCGTCGCGGGTTCGGCCCTCGGCATCGTGGTCCTCGGCTTCATCAGCGTCGGCCGCGAGGGCATCGAGACGGCGCTCTTCGTCTGGGCGAGCGTGTCCTCGAGCAGTGCGGGGTCCGGATCCAGCGCGTGGGTCGGCACGGTCGGCGCGCTGCTGGGCATCCTCAGCTCGGTCGTCATCGCGTACCTGATCTTCCGGGGCTTCGTCCGGATCGACCTCGGGCGCTTCTTCACCTGGACGGGCGGCTTCCTCATCCTCGTCGCGGCCGGCGTCCTCTCCTACGGCGTCGGCGACCTGCAGGAGGCGTCGCTCCTGCCCGGCTGGGGCACCCCGCTGTTCTCGCTCGGCCCGATCCTCCCGCCGCCCGTGACCGCGGTGGTCGGCGGCCTCTTCAACTACACGCCCGAGCCGACCGCTCTGCAGTTCGCCGCCTGGCTGCTCTACCTCGTCGTCGTCGGCGCCCTGTTCGTCCGCCAGGTCCGCCTGCGCGGCCCGCGACGAGGCAGCGCGGCCCCGGTCGCCGCTCCCGCTCCCACCTCCGTCTGACCCGCTCCGGCACCGCCGGCGCACTCGCCCCGATCCAGGAGAAGCATGTCCTCGCGCGCTCGTCCCACCCTCCCCCGCGTCACCCTCGGCCTCGCCGGCGCCGGCGCCCTGGCGCTGATCCTCACGGGCTGCGTGCCGAACACCCCCGCGTCCTCCTCCTCCGTCGCGCTCGACGTCGCGATCAGGGACGACGCCTGCGAGGTGTCGACGGCGACCGCCGAGGCGGGAGCGGTGACGTTCTCACTGACCAACGGCGGCTCGGACGTCAACGAGTTCGAGATCCTGGCCGAGGACAAGCTGCGGATCGTGGGCGAGAAGGAGAACGTGACCCCGGGCCAGAGCGTCTCCTACGTCGCTCAGCTCGAGCCGGGCACCTACTACACCGCCTGCAAGTTCCAGCAGGTCGGCGCCCCGGTGGGGCTGAGCGAGTTCACCGTGACCGGTGAGGCCACCGCGCAGTCGGCGGACGAGAAGGCGGCGACGGAGGCGGCGGTCACCAACTACGTGGCGTACGTGAAGTCGCAGGTGGGCGAGCTGCTCCCCGCGGTCGCCGAGTTCGCGCAGGCCTACGAGGCCGGCGACGACGAGAAGGCGCGCGGCCTCTTCGCGTCGACCCGCGTCTTCTACGAGCGGATCGAGCCGACCGCGGAGGCGTTCGGCGACCTCGACCCGCGCATCGACTACCGCGAGGTCGACGCCGTCGCCGAGGGCCTGGACTGGACCGGCTTCCACCGCATCGAGAAGGACCTGTGGGCCCCCGCGGAGGGTGCGCTCAACTCCGACGGCACGAGCGCGCTCCTCGACTGGGCGCCCTCCACCCCCGAGCAGCGCGCGCAGTTCGGCCAGGGCCTCGTCGACGACGTGCAGAGCCTGGCCGACCTCGTGAACGCACCCGGCTTCACCGTCTCGGTGGGCGACATCTCCAACGGCGCCATCGGCCTGCTCGACGAGGTCGCGGCCGGCAAGATCACGGGCGAGGAGGACTGGTGGTCGAGCACCGACCTCACCGACTTCGCCGCGAACGTCCAGGGCGCGGAGGTGGCGTTCGGCAACGTCGAGCCGATCGCGACCGCCAGCGGCGACGAGGGCGCCGACCTCACCGGACGGATCACGCAGCGGTTCTCCGAGCTCGACGCTCTGCTCGCGCAGTACGGCTCGATCGACTCCGGCTTCGCCGCGTACTCCACCGTCACCGCGGAGCAGAAGAAGGAGCTCTCGGACGCGGTCAACGCTCTCTCCGAGCCGCTCTCGCAGCTGACCCACACGGTGCTGGGCGTCGAGGAGCCGACCGCATAGTGGACGCCGAGCAGCACGAGGGAGCCCGGCCGACGGAGTCCGAGCAGCACGCCGACGAACCCCGCCGCCTCTCGCGGCGCGGGCTGCTCGGCCTCGTCTCGGCGGGGACGGCCGGGCTGGCCGCCGGAGTGGGCGGCACGGTGGCCGTCACATCGTCCGCGAGCGCGACGGCCTCCTCCGCCCCGCGCACCGTGCCGTTCTTCGGCGCGAACCAGGCGGGCATCACCACCGCCGCGCAGGACCGGCTGCACTTCGCCGCGTTCGACCTCGCCGCGGGCACCACGCGCGAGGACCTCGTCGAGCTCCTGAAGGACTGGACGCTCGCCGCCTCCCGGATGACCCAGGGCTTCGAGGTCGGCGAGAACGGCGCGGTGGACGGGCCGGACACGGCTCCTCCGGAGGACACCGGGGAGGCGCTCGGGCTCGACGCCGCGTCGCTCACCGTCACGGTCGGCTTCGGACCCACCCTCTTCACGGACGAGTCCGGCGCCGACCGCTTCGGCCTCGCCGACCGCCGGCCTCCTGAGCTGCAGGCCCTGCCCCGCTTCCGCGGCGACGCGCTCGTCCCCTCGGCCGGCGGCGGCGACCTGTGCATCCAGGCCTGCGCCGACGATCCGCAGGTCGCCGTGCACGCCATCCGCAACCTGAGCCGGATCGCGTTCGGCCGGGCCTCGCTCCGCTGGTCTCAGCTCGGCTTCGGCCGCACCTCCTCGACGTCCACCGCCCAGGCGACTCCGCGCAACCTCTTCGGCTTCAAGGACGGCACGGCGAACGTGAAGTCCGAGGAGGCCGACGCCGTCCAGGAGCACGTCTGGGTCCCCTCCTCCGACGGCCCCGCGTGGATGGTCGGCGGCAGCTACCTGGTCGCGCGGAAGATCCGGATGATCATCGAGACGTGGGACCGCAGCCAGCTGGGCGAGCAGGAGCGGGTCATCGGCCGCAGCAAGGGGTCCGGAGCGCCGCTCTCGGGCGGCACGGAGTCCACCGAGCCGGACTTCGCAGCGGCCGGCGCCACCGGTGCCCCGCTGATCGATCAGGAGTCGCACGTGCGCCTCGCGCATCCGAGCGTGAACAACGGAGTGCGGCTCCTGCGGCGCGGCTACAACTTCGTCGACGGAAACGACGAGCTCGGACGCCTGAACGCGGGGCTGTTCTTCCTCTCGTTCCAGCGCTCCCCGGAGCAGTTCGTCACCGTGCAGCGGAACCTCGCGACGGACGCGCTGAACGAGTACGTGAAGCACGTCGGCTCGGCCGTGTTCGCGGTGCCGCCCGGTGCCCGCGACGAGACCGACTTCCTCGGCTCCGGCCTCTTCGCCTGATCCCTGAGAGGACCCGCACTCCGTCCCAGGATCCGGCGGGCGCACTCCACTGCGCGCCGAAGCCTGCGCCCGTAGCGTCGTCGGCGATGTCCGGGAACAGTGCGAGAAGCGGCCTGACCAAGCGCGAGCGCCAGGAGCTCGCCCGAGCGCAGGCGCGGGAGCGCCGCGAAGCGGAGAGGCGCCGGCGGCGCCGGAACCGGCTGCTCGGGCAGGGCGGAGCGGTCGTCGGGCTCCTCGCGGTCGTGGCCCTGGTCTGCTGGAACGTCTGGTCGCAGCAGGAGGTCGCGAGCGCCGGCCCGGCGAACATGCTCAGCGACGGCATCGTCCTCGCGGGCGACGGCTCGGCCGTGTCGGCGACGACGACCGCGGCACTCGCTCCGGGAGCCTCCCCCGTCCCGACCGACGAGAGCGCCACACAAGCAGGCGGAGTCGTCGCCGTCGACCTCTACGTCGACTACCTCTGCCCGTACTGCGGGCAGTTCGAGAAGGCGAACGCCGAGCAGCTGCAGTCGTGGCTGACGAAGGGGGCGATCACGCTCGAGATCCATCCGGTGGCGATCCTCGACTCCTCCTCGGCCGGCTCCGAGTACTCCAGCCGGGCCGCGAACGCCGCGGCGTGCGTCGCCGACGAGGATCCGGACCGCTTCCTCGCCGTGAACGCGGCGCTCTTCGCGCAGCAGCCGGCGGAGGGGACGACGGGCCTCGACGACGACGCTCTGCGGGCGCTGGTGACCGGAGCGGGCGTCACCGACGACGACGTCCTCGCCTGCATGACCGGGGGCGAGTTCCGGCCCTGGGTGAAGGCCGCGACCGAGCGGGCCACCTCGCTCCCCCTCGCTAACTCCTCGCTGCCGAAGCTCGAGTCGACGCCCACCGTGCTGGTGAACGGCGAGCAGTACACGGGGAAGCCGGACGACGCGGCGGCGTTCGTCTCCTTCGTCACCTCGACGCTCGAGGCGGAGTCCTCGACCCCCTCTCCCTCTCCGAGTCCGGCGGGCTGATCCGGACCGCGAGGGACGGGATCGGCGCTGCACACTGCAGCACCGGGCGGAGACGACGAGACCGGCCGGAGCATCGCTCCGGCCGGTCTCGTCGTGGGCGGGCGCCGAGGCGCCCGGGGCTCAGCCCTGCTTCTTGAGGCGGCTCGTCATGCGCGCGCGGGCGTTCGCATCGAGCTCCACCTTGCGGATGCGGACGACCTCGGGGGTGACCTCGACGCACTCGTCCTCGCGGGCGAACTCGAGGCACTCCTCGAGCGTCAGCTGACGCGACGGCGTCATCGACTCGAAGGTGTCGGAGGTGGACTGACGCATGTTGGTCAGCTTCTTCTCCTTGGTGATGTTGACGTCCATGTCGTCGTTGCGCGAGTTCTCGCCGATCACCATGCCCTCGTAGACCTCCTCGGTGGGGTTCACGAAGAAGGTCATCCGCTCCTGGAGCGCGATGATGGCGAACGGGGTCACGACGCCGTTGCGGTCCGCGACGATCGACCCGTTGTTGCGGGTGACGATCGCGCCGGCCCACGGCTCGTAGCCGTGCAGGATCGCGTTCGCGATGCCGGTGCCGCGGGTGGTGGTGAGGAACTCGGTGCGGAAGCCGATCAGGCCGCGCGACGGGACGATGAACTCCATGCGGACCCAGCCGGTGCCGTGGTTCGACATGCCGTCCATGCGGCCCTTGCGGGCGGCGAGGAGCTGCGTGATCGCGCCGAGGTACTCCTCCGGAGCGTCGATCGTCAGGTGCTCGAAGGGCTCGTGCGTCTTGCCGTCGACCTGGCGGGTGACCACCTGGGGCTTGCCGACGGTCAGCTCGTAGCCCTCGCGGCGCATCTGCTCGACGAGGATGGCCAGCGCGAGCTCGCCGCGGCCTTGGACCTCCCACGAGTCGGGACGTCCGATGTCGACGATCTTGAGCGACACGTTTCCGATGAGCTCGCGGTCGAGGCGGTCCTTGACCATGCGCGCCGTGAGCTTGTGGCCCTTGACCTTGCCGACGAGCGGCGAGGTGTTGGTGCCGATCGTCATCGAGATCGCCGGGTCGTCGACCGTGATGGCCGGCAGCGGGCGGATGTCCTCGGGGTCGGCGATGGTCTCGCCGATGGTGATCTCGGGGAAGCCCGCGATCGCGACGATGTCGCCGGGGCCCGCGGACTCGGCCGGGTAGCGGTCGAGCGCCTTGGTGATCAGCAGCTCGGTGATGCGCGCGTTGGTGTGGGTGCCGTCGTGGTGGACCCAGGCGACCGTCTGCCCCTTCTTGATCGTGCCGTTGAAGACGCGGAGGAGGGCGAGGCGGCCGAGGAACGGCGACGCGTCGAGGTTGGTGACGTGGGCCTGGAGGGGCGCGTCGTCGTCGTAGGTCGGCGCGGGGATGTGCTTGAGGATCGCCTCGAACAGCGGCTCCAGGTCCTCGGCGTCCGGCAGCGTGCCGTCCTCGGGCTTGTTCGCCGAGGCGCGGCCGGCCTTGCCGGAGGCGTAGACCACGGGGACGTCGAGGATCGCGTCGAGGTCGAGGTCCGGCACGTCGTCGGCCATGTCGGAGGCGAGGCCGAGGAGCAGGTCCTGGCTCTCGGCGACGACCTCGTCGATGCGCGCGTCGGGGCGGTCGGTCTTGTTGACCAGGAGGATGACGGGGAGCTTCGCCTCGAGCGCCTTGCGCAGCACGAAGCGGGTCTGGGGCAGCGGGCCCTCGGACGCGTCGACGAGGAGGCAGACGCCGTCGACCATCGACAGGCCGCGCTCGACCTCGCCGCCGAAGTCGGCGTGGCCCGGGGTGTCGATGACGTTGATGGTGATGGGACCGTCGCTCGCGTGCTTGCCGCTGTACGAGACAGCGGTGTTCTTCGCGAGGATCGTGATGCCCTTCTCGCGCTCGAGCTCGTTGGAGTCCATCGCGCGCTCGTCCACGTGGGCGTGCGCGTCGAAGGAGTTCGTCTGCTTGAGCATGGCGTCGACCAGCGTGGTCTTGCCATGGTCGACGTGGGCGACGATCGCGACGTTGCGCAGGTCGGAGCGGGTGGCACTTGCCATGGATACGGACTCGTCTCGTGTTCTCGTGCAAAAGGGGGACCATCCATCGTACCGCAGCGAGGCGTCCGCACGGCGAAGGGCCCCGGATCCCCGCTCCGGAGGGCTCCGAGGAGCGCTCCAGGCGGGGCCGGGGCCCTGGTGACGGTCGGTCAGACCGCGAATTCGATGCCGGCGCCGGGGATGGCGTCGAGCAGCTCGCGGGTGTACTCCTGCTGCGGCGAGTCGAACACGGTGTCCGTCGGGGCGTGCTCGACGATCCTGCCCTTCTGCATCACGCAGACGTCGTCGGCGATCACGCGGACCACCGCCAGGTCGTGCGTGATGAACAGGTAGGTCAGCCCGAGCTCGGCCTGCAGGTCGGCGAGGAGGCGGAGGATCTGCGCCTGGACGAGGACGTCCAGAGCCGACACGGCCTCGTCGAGCACCACGATCTCCGGCTTCAGCGCGAGCGCGCGGGCGATCGCCACGCGCTGGCGCTGGCCGCCGGAGAGCTCGTTCGGGTACCGGCTCGCGATCACGCGCGGGAGGGACACCTGGTCGAGCAGCTCGAGGACGCGCTCGCGCTGCGACGTCCGGTCGCCGACCTTGTGCACCCGCAGCGGCTCCGAGATGGTGTTGCCGATGTTGTGCAGCGGGTCGAGCGAGCCGTACGGGTCCTGGAACACCGGCTGCATGGAGCGCCGGAGCGCCAGCATGTCGCGGCCCTTGAGCTTCTCGGTCCGTCGGCCGGCGATCGAGATCGCTCCGGACGTCGCCGTCTCGAGGCCCAGCACCAGGCGGGCGATCGTCGACTTGCCCGATCCGGACTCGCCCACGAGCGCCGTGGTGGTGCCCTTCGGGATCGAGAACGACACGTTGTCGACGGCGGTGAAGTCCTCGGCCTTCAGGCCGCCGCGGCGGATCTTGAAGACCTTGGTGAGGCCGTCGACCTCGATCATCGGGGCGCCCGAGGCGACCGCGCCGGCGTGGTGCGCGGCGCCCGCGCCGACCAGGTCGACCTCGCGGACGGCCTCCGACTCGCCGGGGACCGACTCCACGGCACGGCCGGCCGTCGACTGGATGCGGCGCGACGCGAGGCTGGGCGCCGCCGCGATCAGGCGCTGCGTGTAGGGGTGCTGCGGGTTCTGCAGCACCTCCACCGAGGCGCCGGACTCGACGATGCGGCCCTTGTACATGACGATGAGCTTCTCGGCGCGCTCGGCGGCGAGGCCCAGGTCGTGCGTGATGAAGAGCAGCGCGGTGCCGTCGGTCTTCGTCAGCGTCTCGAGGTGGTCGAGGATCCGGCGCTGGACCGTGACATCGAGCGCCGAGGTGGGCTCGTCGGCGATCAGCAGCTGGGGAGCCGCGGCCAGGCCGATGCCGATCAGCACGCGCTGGCGCATGCCGCCCGAGAACTGGTGCGGGAACTGCTTGAGGCGCTTCTCCGCGTCGGCGAGGCCCGCGTTCTGCAGGACCTCGATCGCCTTGGCGCGCACCTCCTTGCGACCGGTCGCGAGGCCGTTGGCCTTGATGGTCTCCTCGACCTGGAAGCCGACCGACCACACGGGGTTCAGGTTCGACATCGGGTCCTGCGGGACGTAGCCGATCCGGCGGCCGCGGATGTCCTCGAGCTCGGTCCTCGTCGCCTTCGCGAGGTCCTTGCCGTCGAACAGCACGGAGCCGGCGGTGACCTGGCCGGTGCCGGGGAGCAGGCCGATGATCGCGGCGGCGGTCGTCGACTTGCCGGAGCCCGACTCCCCCACGATCGCGACGGTCTGGCCGTGCTCGATCGTGAGGCTCACGCCGCGGAGGGCGGGGACCAGTCCGCTGCCGGTCTGGAAGCCGACCTCGAGGTCGGTGACCTCGAGCAGCGGGCCGTGCGGTGCGTTCGGTGTCGTGGCGGTCATCGGAGGGCCCTCGCCTTCGGGTCGAGCGCGTCGCGGAGCGATTCGCCGAGGAGGATGAAGCTCAGCACCGTGACCGTCAGGGCGATCGACGGGTAGATCAGCGTCTGCGGGTTGGTGCGCAGATCGCGCTGGGCCTGGCTGATGTCGTTGCCCCACGACATGACCGAGCCGGGAAGGCCGACGCCGAGGAACGACAGCGTCGCCTCCGCGGTGATGGCCGCGCCGAGCGAGATCGTCGTGACGACGATGACGGGAGCGATCGAGTTCGGCAGCACGTGCCGGAACAGGATCGCCATGCGGGAGAGGCCGGTCGCGGTGGCGGCGCCGACGAAGTCGGCCTGCTTCACGCGGAGGACCTCGGAGCGCAGGACGCGCGCCGTCGTCGGCCAGGCGAACGCGCCGATCGCCAGGGCGATGACGAACACGTTCCGGTAGGCCGAGAAGACGGACATGATGACGACCGCGGCGAGGATGTAGGGGATCGAGAAGAAGATGTCGCCGAGGCGCATGATCACGGTGTCGACCCAGCCGCCGAAGAAGCCGGCCAGAGCGCCGCCGATGACGCCGGAGACCGTCGTGATCACGATCACGATGAGGCCGACGGTCAGCGACGTGGACGTGCCGTGGATGATCCGCGAGAAGACGTCGCACCCCTGCTTGGTGTAGCCGAGCAGGCTGCCGTCGCCGGGGCCCTGGTTGCTGAACGAGAGCGCGCACTGGCGGGGGTCCACCGAGGTGAACAGGCCCGGGAACAGCGCGACGGCGATGATGACGAGGATCAGGACGCCCGAGATCCAGAACATGGGCCGCTTGCGCAGGTCGCGCCACGCGTCGGTCCAGAGGTTGCTGGGCTTCTCGTCGAGGCTGACGGCGTCGACCGACGCGATCGGCGTCTCCTCGAGCGGGGCCACGAAGTGGTCGATGCGGCGGGCCTTCTGCGCGCCGCCGGTGGACTCATTTGGCATAGCGGATCCTCGGGTCGAGTACGGCGTAGAGCAGGTCGACGAGGATGTTCACCACGAGGTAGAACAGCACCATGACCGTGACGAAGGAGACGACGGTCGGCCGCTCACCTCGGATGATCGCCTGATAGAGCGTGTTCCCGACTCCGGGAACGTTGAAGATGCCCTCGGTCACGGTCGCGCCGACGATCAGGAGGCCGAAGTCGGCTCCGAACTGCGTCGTGACCGGGATGAGCGAGTTGCGCAGGACGTGCACGGGGATGACGCGGCGTCGCGAGAGCCCCTTGCTGTACGCGGTGCGGACGAAGTCCGAGCCGGCCGTCTCGATGACCGAGCCGCGCGTGAGGCGGATGGCCGAGGCGACCACGAAGAGGGCGAGCACGATCGCGGGCAGCAGCAGCCTCTGGAACGACGCGTCGGCTCCGACGGTCGGAGGGAACCATCCCAGCTGGATCGCGAAGAAGGACTGCGCGATGAAGCAGAGCACGAAGATCGGCACCGACACGAGCAGGAGGCTGACGACCAGCGCGCTCGCGTCGAAGAAGCTGCCCTTGCGCAGACCGCTGATGAGACCGATGGTCAGCGCGACGACGATCTCGATGACGATCGCCATCATGGCGAGCGTCAGGGTGACCGGGAAGGTGCGGGCGAGGATCTCGTTGACGGACTGGCCGGAGAACGAGATGCCGAAGTCGCCGCGGACGACGCCTCCCAGGTAGTACAGGTACTGGACGAAGAAGGGCTCGTTCAGGTGGTACTGCTCCTCGAGGCGGGCGAGGAGTGCGGGGCTCGGCGTCTTGTCGCCGAAGAGCGACAGGAGCGGGTTCCCCGGCATGGAGAAGACCATGAAGTAGATGAGGAACGTGGTGCCGATGAGCACGGGGACGGCTTGCAGGATGCGTCGGACGATGTAGGCGAGCATGTCAGCCCAGCCGGTTCCGGAGTCGCATGGATGGGGACCTCATTCGATTGTGACCGAAACAGGGCGCTCCGCCCGTGCCGTGACCTGGTGGCCGACGGCACGGGCGAAGCGCCCCAGTGGTTCGAGCTTAGTTCTTGGTGATCTCGTAGTAGAGCGGCACCGAGTTCCAGCCGAACTCGACGTTCGACACGCCCTCGCCGTAGCCGCCGGTCACGTTCGCGTACCACAGGGGCAGCGACGGGAGGTCCTTCAGGAGGATCTCCTGGGCCTGCTGGAACGTCTTGTTCGCAGCATCGGCGTCGGCGTCCGACAGGCCCTGCTGGAGCAGGGTGTCGAACTCGGGGTTCGAGTAGTCGCCGTCGTTGGACGAGGCGCCGGTCACGTAGAGCGGTCCGAGGAAGTTGTAGAGGCTCGGGTAGTCGGCCTGCCATCCGGTCCGGAACGCGGTCTCGATCGAGCGGTCGACGATCTTGGTGCGCGCCTCGGCGAAGGTCGGGTACGCGTCGCCCTCGGCGTCGATGCCCAGCGTGTTCTTGATCGAGTTGGTCACCGCGTCGACCCAGCCCTGGTGGCCGCCGTCGGCGTTGTAGGCGATCTTGAAGGTGCCGTCCCAGGGGCTGATCGCGTCGGCCTGAGCCCACAGCGCCTTGGCCTCGTCGGGGTTGTACTCGAGCACGTCGGCGCCGGAGAGGGCGTCGCTGTAGCCGTCGATCACCGGGGAGGTGAAGTCGGAGGCCGGGGTGCGGGTGCCCTCGAAGATCACGTCGGTGATCTCCTTGCGGTCGAAGGACATCGAGATCGCCTGGCGGCGGAGCTGGCCCTCCTCGCCGTCGAAGTGCGGGAGACGGCCCGGGATGGTGAAGGACTGGAACACGGCCGAGGGCTGGTTCACGGCGCGGTCGCCGAGGTCGCTCTCGAAGGTGCCGAAGGCGGAGTCCGGGATCTGGTCGATCACGTCGACGTTGCCGCCGAGGAGGTCGGCGTAGGAGGCGTCCTGGGTGGCGTAGAAGACGATCTTCAGGCCGCCGTTCTGGGCCTCGCGGGGGCCGGTGTACTCGTCGTTCTTGACGAGCTCGATCTGGACGTCGTGCTGCCACGCGTCGTCGCCGTCGAGCTTGTACGGGCCGTTGCCGATCGGGTTCTCACCGAAGGCGGCCATGTCGTCGAACGCGGCGGCGGGCAGCGGGTAGTACGCCGAGTAGCCGAGGCTGATCGGGAAGTCCGACTGCGGGGACTTGAGCGCGACGGTGAAGGTGGTGTCGTCCACGGCCTTGAGGCCGGTGAGCTCGCTGTCCTCGGTGTCGCTGAAGCCCTCGAAGTTCGAGAAGAACGACGCGCTGAGCTGGTTGTTCGACAGCTTGGCGCCGTAGTTCCAGGCGTCGATGAACGAGCTGGAGGTGACCGGGTCGCCGTTCGTGAAGGTCAGGCCCGACTTGATCTTGATCGTGTAGTTCTGCGCGTCGTCCGACTCGATGGACTCGGCGACGTCGTTCTCGGGGGCGCCCTTGGCGTCGTAGTAGACCAGGCCCGCGAAGATCTCGTCGAGGATCTTGCCGCCGCCCACCTCGTTGGTGTTCGTCGGGATCAGCGGGTTCTGCGGCTCGGAGCCGTTCGTGGAGATGATCGCGGCGGCGTCGCCTCCCGATGCACCTCCGCCCGAGTCGTTCGAGCTGCTGCAGCCGGCCAGGACCAGCGTGCTCGCGGCGACGAGCGCCAGAGCCCCGAATCCGTAACGTCTGATGTTCACTATTCCTCCAGTGATGTGGGGGCGCGCGAGAAGTGGTTTCCCTGACGCGTGGAGTGCCGTGCGCGTGGCGACGGCGGCGGCGCACGAGACTGGTGGCCGTCGCGCGGATGCCTTCAACGAGACTATGTATTCGCCCGCTATCTGCACAAAAGCATGTGGCAACCGTTACACAGCGGTAACCGGGAGGTGGAATCCTTGCGCTGTTCTGCACGAAACGTGCGTACCGGGCGGCCGTCGCGCAACACATCGACTTCAGAGGAGACGCACGGAGTGTCCACCGACCTGTCAGGATCCGCGCCCGGACGGCGCCGGATCCGCATCGAGATCCTGCTGGTCCTCGGGCTCTCGCTGGGCGCCTCCGCGGTCTACTCGGTGGTCTCCATCGCCAACCGGCTCACCCGCTCGACCGCACTGGCCGACCAGACCGCGACGATCAACGGCGCCCTCAGCGACCGCCCGGGCTTCGACCTCGTCTACCAGCTGCTCGCGCTCTTCTTCGACCTGGTGCCGGTGGCCCTCTGCGCGTTCCTGCTCTGGCAGAGCTCGGGCCGTCCGCTCGGGCGCCTGGGGCTCGACCTGCGCCGGCCGTTCGCGGACCTGGGGACCGGGACCGTCCTCGCGGTGGCGATCGGCGCGCCGGGCATCGCGCTGTACGCCGTCGGACGCGCGCTGGGCATCACCGTGGCGGTGGTGGCCTCGCCGCTGGACGCGTACTGGTGGACGGTGCCGGTGCTCGTGCTCTCCGCGATCCGGGCGGGAGTGCAGGAGGAGGTCGTCGTGATCGGGTACCTCTTCGCCCGCCTGGGCGATCTGGGCTGGGGGCGGTGGCGGATCCTGGTGACCAGTGCGCTGCTCCGGGGCAGCTACCACCTGTACCAGGGCATCGGGCCCTTCATCGGGAACGTGGTCATGGGCCTGGTGTTCGGACTGTTCTACCAGCGCTTCGGCCGCACCCTGCCCCTGGTGATCGCCCACTCGATCATCGACATCGTCTCGTTCGTCGGGTACCCGTTGGCCGTCGCCCTCTGGCCCGAGCTGTTCGCGCCGCCGGCTCCGCGGACGTGACGTCGGACCGATCGCATCCGAGGAGCCGCAGGACCGCGCCGCGGCTCTCCACTGCCGCGGCGTGACGCCCGCACGGTGGAGCTGCTCGCTCGTCGCTACTCCGTCGAGCCCTGCCGGCACCTCCACCACGCGTTCCCCACGGTCGGGCTCCCTCGTGCATCGGGGTCGCCGTGCGCCGTTCCCCCCGGATCGGGAGGACTGCGACCCACTCCGCGCCTGTGAGGGACCGACCGTGTCTGCAACCGAGGGTCGAAGAGCCGAGGACGGGCTCGGGGCTCCGTTCCTGCTCTCTCACCCTCGGTTGCGGACGAGCGCGTGCGGGCGGATCAGGCGAAGGCCTCGATGGGCGGGCAGGCGCAGACGAGGTTGCGGTCGCCGTAGGCCTGGTCGATCCGGCGGACCGGCGGCCAGTACTTGCCGCGCACCAGCGAGCGGACCGGGTAGACGGCCTCCTCGCGGCTGTACGGGTGCGTCCACTCCTCGGCCGTCAGGCACTCGGCGGTGTGCGGGGCGCCGCGCAGCGGGTTGTCGTCCACCGGCCACTCCCCCGCGCCGACGCGGTCGGCCTCCGCCCGGATCCCGATCATCGCGTCGATGAAGCGGTCGATCTCGGCGAGGTCCTCGCTCTCCGTCGGCTCGACCATCAGGGTCCCGGCGACGGGGAAGCTCATGGTCGGGGCGTGGAAGCCGTAGTCGACGAGGCGCTTGGCGACGTCGTCCACGGTCACTCCGGTCGCCGCCGTCAGCGGACGGATGTCGAGGATGCACTCGTGGGCGACGAGCCCGTTGTCCCCCGTGTAGAGCACCGGGTAGTGCTCGCGGAGGCGCGCGGCGACGTAGTTGGCCGAGAGGACGGCCGCCCCGGTCGCGGCCCGCAGGCCCTCCTCGCCCATCATCCGGGCGTACGCCCACGAGATCGGCAGGATGCCGGGGCTGCCGTAGGGCGCTGCCGACACCGGTGCGCCGCCGTGGACGATCCGCTCGCCCTGCGTGCCCACGCCGTGCTCGAGCCGCTGCGCGAGCGGGTGGCCGGGCAGGAACGGCGCGAGGTGCGCCTTCGCGGCGACGGGACCGACGCCGGGACCGCCTCCGCCGTGCGGGATGCAGAACGTCTTGTGCAGGTTGAGGTGCGAGACGTCGCCGCCGAAGTCTCCGAAGCGGGCGAAGCCCAGGAGCGCGTTGAGGTTCGCGCCGTCCACGTACACCTGTCCGCCGGTCTCGTGGACGAGGCGGCAGATCTCGGCGACCTCGTGCTCGTAGACGCCGTGGGTCGACGGGTAGGTGATCATCAGCGCGGCGAGGGAGCCCGCGTGCTCGGCGATCTTCGCCCGGAGGTCGTCCAGGTCGACGTTGCCGAGCTCGTCGCAGGCCACGACGACGACGCGCATGCCGGCGAGGACCGCGCTCGCGGCGTTGGTGCCGTGAGCGCTCGAGGGGATCAGGCAGACCGTGCGGTCCTCGTCGCCGTTCGACCGGTGCCAGCCGCGGATAGCCAGCAGGCCCGCGAGCTCGCCCTGCGAGCCGGCGTTGGGCTGGAGCGACACGGAGTCGTAGCCGGTGAGGTGGGCGAGCCACCCCTCCAGCTGGTCGATCAGCGCCAGGGAGCCCTGCACGTCCGCCTCGGGGGCGAACGGGTGCAGGTCCGCGAACTCGGGCCAGCTGACCGCCTCCATCTCGGTGGCGGCGTTGAGCTTCATGGTGCAGGAGCCGAGCGGGATCATTCCGCGGTCCAGCGCGTAGTCCGAGTCGGCGAGGCGCTTGAGGTAGCGCATCATCGAGGTCTCGCTGTGGTGGCTGCTGAAGACCGGGTGCACGAGGAAGGGCGTGCGGCGGTCGAGCTCGGCGGGGATGCTCCGCGCGGAGCCGCCGAGGAAGCCGAACGACGAGTCCAGCTGCCCGACGGCGGTCGCGACGGCGATCACCTCGAGGTCGGTGACCGTCTCGTCGATCGACACCGAGACCGTGTCGGCGTCGACCAGGCGCACGTCGAAGCCGGCCTCGCGGGCGCGGGCGACCGCCGCCTCCGCACCGCCGGGCACGACGACCGAGACGGTGTCGAAGAAGTCGGCGTGCCGGAGGGAGTGGCCCCGGTCGAGGAGGAGGCGCGCGAGGAGCGCGGCCCGGCCGTGCACGCGCTCGGCGATCGCGGCGAGCCCGTCCGGCCCGTGGTAGACCGCGTACATCGCGGCCATGACCGCCAGGAGGACCTGCGCGGTGCAGATGTTCGAGGTGGCCTTCTCGCGGCGGATGTGCTGCTCGCGGGCCTGGAGGGACAGGCGGTAGGCGGGGTGGCCGTCCGCATCCTGGCTGACGCCGACGAGGCGGCCGGGCAGCTGGCGCTCGAGTCCCTTGCGGACGGCGAGGTAGCCGGCGTGCGGTCCTCCGAAGCCCAGCGGGACGCCGAAGCGCTGCGTGGTGCCGACGGCGACGTCCGCGCCGAGCTCGCCCGGCGAGCGCACCAGGGTCAGCGCGAGCAGGTCGGCGGCGACGACCGCCAGGCCTCCGTGGGCCTTCGCCGCGGCGAGCACCGCCGACGGGTCCCAGAGGTGCCCGGACGCGCCGGGGTACTGCACGAGGGCGCCGAAGCACTCCGGCACCTCCGCCGCGGCGGTGCGCGAGAGCGGGAGCTCGACGATGCGGATGCCGACGGCCTCCGCGCGGCCGCGCAGCAGCGCGAGGGTCTGCGGGAGAGCGTCGGAGTCGACGACGAAGACGTCGGTGCGCGCCTTCGAGGCACGGCGCGCGAGCAGCATCGCCTCGACGACGGCGGTGCCCTCGTCGAGCATCGACGCACCGGCCGTGTCGAGGCCGGTGAGGTCGGAGACCATCGTCTGGAAGTTGATCAGCGCCTCCAGGCGCCCCTGCGAGATCTCGGGCTGGTACGGCGTGTAGGCCGTGTACCAGCTGGGGTTCTCGAGCACGTTGCGCTTGATCACGGCGGGGGTGTGCGTGCCGTAGTAGCCGAGGCCGATCATCGGCCGACGCACCGTGTTCTTCGCGGCGAGTGCGCGCAGCTCGGCGAGCGCCTCCGTCTCGGTGGCCGGAGCGGGCAGCACCCGCGGGAGGTCGCGGACCTGGATCGACTCGGGGACGGCGGCGGTGACGAGCTCCTCCACGGAGTCGTAGCCGAGAGCCGCGAGCATGGTGCGCTGCGCGTCGGCGTCGGTCCCGATGTGGCGGGACTCGAAGGCGCCGGGGGTCCTGGTGGCCGCCATCTACTCGCCGACCAGCTCGATGTAGGCGGCGGAGTCGAGGAGGCCGTCGGGCAGGGCGTCGAAGCGGACCCGGATCAGCCACCCCTCGCCGAACGGGTCGGAGTTGACGAGCTCGGGGCTGTCGACGACGGCCGTGTTGGCCTCGAGGACCTCGCCGTCGACGGGGGCGAACAGCTCGCCCACCGACTTGGTCGACTCGATCTCGCCGACGACGCTGCCGCCCTCGACGCGGGCTCCCGCCTCGGGGAGCTCGACGAAGACGACGTCGCCCAGCTTGTCCGCGGCGTAGGCGGTGATGCCGACGGTCGCGACCTCTCCGTCGACCCGGATCCACTCGTGGTCGGAGGTGTACTGCAGCTCGGTGGGCACGGCCATGTCAGTTCTTCTTTCTCGAGTAGAAGGGGAGCTCGGTGACGGTCATCGGGAGGCGCGTGCCGCGGATGTCGACGGCGAGCGCCGTCCCGGGCTGCGCGGAGGCGGGGGCGACGTAGGCCATCGCGATCGGGACGCCCAGGGTCGGCGAGAGGACGCCGCTGGTGACCACTCCGACCTCGTCGTCGCCGGAGAGGACGGTGTAGTCGGCGCGGGCGGCGCGGCGGCCCTCGCCGACGAGCCCGACGAGCACGGGAGCGTCTCCGGAGGGACCCTCCTCGCTGGCCGCGCGGCCGACGAAGTCGATCGGCTTCCCGAAGGCGACGACGCGGCCGAGGCCGGCCTGTGCGGGGAAGACGTCGCGGGAGAGTTCGTGGCCGTAGAGCGGCATGCCCGCCTCGAGGCGGAGGGTGTCGCGGGCGGCGAGGCCGGCGGGGACGAGGCCCGCTCCGGCGCCGGTCTCGGCGAGAGCCTGCCAGAGCGTGGGAGCGGAGTCGGGCGAGACGTAGATCTCGAAGCCGTCCTCGCCTGTGTACCCGGTGCGCGCGATCAGGATCGGGTGCGCCTCGAAGGTCGCGGGCACGGCGCGGTAGTAGCGCAGCTCCGCGAGGAGGCGGGCGGCGTCGTCCGTGTCGAGCACGGACTCCGCTCCCCGCTCGGTCTCGACGGCGAGGCCCTGGACGTTCTGCAGGATCTCGAGCGAGTGCGGTCCCTGCAGCGCGATGAGGGCGACGTCGTCGCTCTCGTCGAACAGCTCGCACTCGAACATCGCGGTGCGGTCGCGGAGCGTCTCGACGACGATGTGCCGGTTGGCCGCGTTCGCGACGACCATGAAGCGGTCCTCGCCGGTGCGGTAGACGACGAGGTCGTCGATCACGCCGCCCGTGCGCTCCAGGAGGAGGGTGTACTTCGCGCGGCCGGCGGCGACGGCCGAGATGTCGCTCGCCAGCGCGTAGTCGAGGGCGTCGACCGCCTCAGGGCCGACGACGAGGATCTCGGCCATGTGCGAGAGATCGAAGAGGCCGGCGGCGGTGCGCACGGCGTGGTGCTCGGCGAGGTCGCCGGAGTAGCGGACCGGCATCTGCCATCCGGCGAAGTCGGTGAAGGACGCGCCGGCGGCGACGTGCACCTCGTGCAGGGGCGAGTAGCGGGCTTCGGGGCTGGTCGTCGGGGTCTCGGACATGAGTTCTCCATTTCGTCGCAGTGCTGGACTCGCGCCGCGTTCGCGGCAGAGCACAGCAGTGCCGTGGGAACTCCCCCTCTGTCGTGGAGCCTGAGAGATTCGCGCCGCCCCGAGGGGTCGAGCGCTTTCACCATGGGCGGATCCGAGCGGATCGCTTTCCAGAGTGGCCAGTTCGACGCGGTACAAGACCTGAGAGATTGGCGGGGAGGCTTGCTCCTTCGGTGCCGACCGGAGTCGGCTCTCCCGCGTCGCGTATTGCGGCCCGGTATTCGGTTGTGCGGTCAGCCTAGCGGGCGGGGCGGGCCCGTAGCGGCGTGTCGCTTCTCCCGCTAGGTGTTCAGGTGTTGGTGACACTAAGGTGATCCCAGCACTTACAGTCGGTGCGACTCTTAGTAGGGGGCATCGGATGCCGGACGTGCAGCTCGCCGTGTCGACGGTGATCTTCGCCCTGCGGCCGCACCCGGAGACCGGAGCGAGCACCGTCTGGATCCCCGTCGTCCGGCGCATCCGCGAGCCGTTCGAGGGACTCTGGGCACTGCCCGGCGGACCGCTGCATCCGGACGAGGACCTCGCCGAGTCGGCCCGCCGCACTCTCCGCGAGACCACGGGCCTGGCTCCGCGCTACCTCGAGCAGCTCTACGCCGTCGGCGGCACCGACCGCTCCCCCGGTGAGGACCGCGTCGTGTCGATCGTCTACTGGGCGCTCGTGCGCTCCGCCGAGGCCGACGAGGCCATCGTGGGAGAGAACGTCGCCTGGCTCTGCACCGATCTGCCGCTCGAGCTCGCCTTCGACCACGGACTGATCGTCGACTACGCCCTCTGGCGCCTGCGCAACAAGATGGAGTACTCCCGCATCGCGCAGGCCTTCCTCGGCGGCGCCTTCACCCTGTCCCAGCTGCGGGAGGTCCACGAGGCCGTCCTGCAGAAGCCCCTCGACCCGGCCAACTTCCGCCGGACGATCGAGAGCTCCGGCACCGTGGTGCCCACCGGGGAGCGCCTGACGGGCACCCGCCACCGTCCCCCGCGCCTCTACCGCTACGACGAGTCGGCGGCGCTCGTCGACAACGGCCCGCTGCCCGTCTGAGCGCGCCGCCCGACTCCCCCACCCGCCTCACGAGGAGAACACCGTGACATCCGTCGACAGCACCATCCGGCTCATCGAGGGCGGCTCCGCGCCCGGCGCCACCTGCGCGCCCGAGCTCGCGGAGGCCCCCTGGTCGTTCGACCTCGGCCTGCCCGCCTACGGGCCCGGCGCCTCCCAGGCCGACCCGATCCCGGCCGACGCCCCGGTCCAGGGACGTCTGCCGGAGGAGTACACGACGGCGAGCGCCGACGAGCTGCACCACCGCATCCTCGCGGCGAAGGAGACGCTCGGCGAGCGGGTCGTCGTGCTCGGGCACTTCTACCAGCGGGACGAGGTGGTGCAGTACGCCGACTACGTGGGCGACTCGTTCCAGCTGGCGAAGGCGGCGACGAGCCGGCCCGACGCCGAGGCCATCGTCTTCTGCGGCGTGCACTTCATGGCGGAGACGGCCGACATCCTCTCCGGACCGGAACAGGCCGTGATCCTCCCGAACCTGGCGGCCGGATGCTCGATGGCGGACATGGCCGACATCGACTCCGTCGAGGACGCCTGGGCCGAGCTCACCGAGCTCTACGGCACCGAGCCGGACGCCGACGGCCGCGTGCCGCTCGTCCCGGTCACGTACATGAACTCCTCCGCCGCGCTGAAGGCGTTCTGCGGCCGAAACGGAGGCGTGGTCTGCACCTCCTCGAACGCGGCGACCGTGCTCGAGGACGCGTTCGCGCGCGGGCAGCGGGTGCTGTTCTTCCCCGACCAGCACCTCGGCCGCAACACCGCCAAGGCGATGGGCGTGCCGCTGGAGCGGATGCCGATGTGGAACCCGCGGAAGCCGCAGGGCGGCTCCGACACCGCGACGCTCCTGGACGCGCAGGTGATCCTCTGGCACGGCTTCTGCTCGGTGCACAAGCGCTTCACGACGGCCCAGATCGCGAAGGCGCGCGCCGAGCACCCGGGCGTGCGCGTGATCGTGCACCCGGAGTGCCCGATGGCGGTCGTCGATGCGGCCGACGAGTACGGCTCGACCGACTACATCGTGAAGGCGATCCAGGCGGCACCCGCGGGATCGACCTTCGCGATCGGCACCGAGATCAACCTGGTGCAGCGCCTCGCCGTCCAGTACCCGCAGCACACGATCTTCTGCCTCGACGACGTGGTCTGCCCCTGCTCGACCATGTACCGCATCCACCCCGGCTACCTCGCCTGGGTGCTCGAGGGACTGGTCGCGGGGACGGTGCTCAACCGCATCGAGGTCGCGGAATCGGTGCAGGCCGAGGCGCGCATCGCCCTCGAGCGGATGCTCGCGGCCGTTCCGCCCGCCGGGCCGGCGGCGGTCTGACATGGCGCGGGTCGTCGTCGTCGGCAGCGGCATCGCCGGGCTGGTCGCCGCGCTGACGGCGCAGCACCGCCACGAGGTGCTGCTCGTCACCAAGGGCACGCTGGCGGAGTCGTCGACGCGCGCCGCGCAGGGCGGGATCGCCGCGGTCACGGCGCCGGGCGACTCCGTGGCGCTGCACGTGGAGGACACGCTCACCGCCGGTGCGGGCCTCGCCGTGCGCTCGGCGGTCGAGGTGCTCTGCGCTGAGGGGCCGGAGGCGGTCGCGGTGCTGCAGGAGTGGGGCGTCGGCTTCGACCGCGAGGGCGGCGAGCTGGCGCGGGGACTCGAGGGCGCCCACTCGCGTCCGCGGATCCTGCACGCCGGCGGCGACGCGACGGGCGCCGCGATCGAGGCCGCTCTCGTGGCGGCGGTGCGGGCCTCGTCCGTCGAGGTGCGCGAGCACGCCGCCCTGGTCGACGTGGTGCGGGAGGGCGGCTCGGTCACGGGCGCCGACGTCCTGCACGACGGCGTGCTCGAGCGCCTGACGGCCGACGCGGTCGTGCTGGCCACCGGAGGCGCCGGGCAGCTCTACCGGCACACCACCAATCCGTCCGTCGCGACCGGGGACGGGCTCGCCGCGGCCCTGCGGGCAGGAGCGGAGACGGCGGACCTGGAGTTCTACCAGTTCCACCCGACCACGCTCGCGCTGCCGGGCGGCTTCCTCGTCTCGGAGGCGGTGCGCGGCGAGGGCGCGGTGCTGCGCGACGCCGCCGGCGAGCGGTTCCTGGCCGGGGTGCACCCCGAGGCCGAGCTGGCGCCGCGCGACGTCGTGGCGCGCGCGATCGCGGAGCGGATGCGGATGCAGGGCGGACTGCCCGTGCACCTGGACGCCCGGGCGATCGACCCCGAGGTGCTGGCGAAGAGGTTCCCGACGATCTCGGCGGCCTGCCGCGAGAACGGGCTCTCGCTCGCCGACGACCTGCTGCCCGTGACTCCGGCCGCGCACTACTGGATGGGCGGGATCGCGACCGACCTGGACGGGCGCACCAGCCTCCCCGGGCTGCTCGCAGTGGGCGAGGTCGCCCGCACCGGCGTCCACGGCGCGAACCGCCTCGCCTCCAACAGCCTGCTCGAGGGCGTCGTGTTCGCGCGCCGCGCGGCGCTCGCCCTCGACTCCCTCTCCTGGAGCGGCGGCCCGGTCGCCCCTCCCCGCGCCGTCGTCCCGATGACGCTCGACCGCACCGCTCTCCAGGACGCGATGTGGGCGGGAGCCGGCCTCTCCCGGGACGCGGCGGGGCTCACGGCGGCGCGCGACGCGCTCGTCGCCTCCGCCTCGCCCGCTCCGCTCGGACTGAGGACGCTCGAGGACGCGAACCTGCTGACCTGCGCCCTCGCTCTGATCGACGCCGCGCTCGCGCGCACGCACTCCGTGGGCGCCCACCACCGCACCGACTCCCCCGACCCCGCGACGGCGAGCGCCGCCGCCCCCACCAGAGAGGCGGCCCTTCCGTGCTGACCCGCCAGAGCATCGACCGCGTCGTCACCCTCGCCCTCGAGGAGGACGCGCCCTGGGGCGACCTGACCTCCGACACTCTCCTCCCCGCGGACGCCACCGCGAGCGCCGCCCTCGTGGCCCGCGAGCCCGGCGTCTTCAGCGGCGGCGCCGTCCTCGTCGGCACGATGCGGCAGGTCGACTCCCGGATCCGCTGCTCGGTGCTCGTGGAGGACGGCGCGGTCTTCGAGGCCGGGCAGACCCTCGCCCGGATCGAGGGCCCCGCGGGCGGCGTGCTCCGCGGCGAGCGCGTCGCGCTCAACCTCGTGCAGCGGATGAGCGGCATCGCCACCCTGACGGCGCAGTACGTCGCCGCGGTGGAGGGGACGCGCGCCCGCATCGTCGACACCCGCAAGACCACGCCGGGCCTGCGCGCGCTCGAGAGGCACGCCGTCCGCAGCGGCGGCGGCCGCAACCACCGCTTCTCGCTCTCGGACGCGGTGCTGGCGAAGGACAACCACCTCGCGGTGCTCGCCGCGCGCGGGATCGACCTGACCGCGGCCCTGCGGGCGGCGCGCGCCTCGATCCCGCACACGGCGCACCTCGAGGTCGAGGTCGACCGGCTCGACCAGATCGAGCCCGCGCTGGCGGGAGGCGCGGACACGATCATGCTCGACAACTTCACCCCCGAGCTGCTCCGCCAGGGCGTCGCCCTCATCGGCGGGCGGGCCGTGGTCGAGGCGAGCGGCGGCGTCGACCTCACGACCGTGCGCGCGATCGCGGAGGCGGGGGTCGACGTGATCTCCGTCGGCGCGCTCACCCACAGCGTCCGCTCGCTCGACCTCGGCCTGGACATCGCGGTCGAGTGATCTACCTCGACCACGCCGCGACCTCGCCCGTGCGCCGCGAGGTGCTGGAGGCCATGTGGCCGTTCCTCACCGCGGAGTACGGCAACCCGTCGAGCAGCCACTCGCTCGGCGACGCCGCGGCGCGCGCGCTCGAGGCGGCGCGCGCTCACGTGGCCCGCTTCCTCGGCGGCCGCACCTCTGAGACGCTCTTCACCTCCGGCGGCACGGAGTCGATCAACACGGCGATCAAGGGCCTCGCGCTGGGGTCGCCGCGCGGACGGCACCTGGTGATCTCGGCGCTCGAGCACGAGGCGACCGTCGAGTCGGCCGACCACCTCCGGCGCCTGCACGGCTTCGAGGTGTCGACGGCCCCCGTCGACGCGACCGGCCTGCTCGACCTCGACGCGCTCGCCGCGCTGGTCCGGCCGGACACCGCGCTGGTCTCGGTGCTCGCGGCGAGCAACGAGATCGGGACGGTGCAGGACGTGCCGGCGATCGCGGCGCTCTGCCGATCGCGGGGCGTGCCGCTGCACGTGGACGCCGTCCAGGCCGCCGGCTGGCTGGACGTCGCGGGCTGGGGCGCCGACGCGGTCTCGGTCTCCGGGCACAAGCTCGGGGCCCCGAAGGGCGTGGGGGCGCTGCTGCTGCGCAGCCGGCTCCCGTTCGAGCCCCTGCTGCACGGCGGCGGCCAGGAGCGGGAGCGGCGCTCGGGCACCGAGAACGTGGCCTTCGCGGTCGCGCTCGGCACCGCGGTGCGCCTGCTCGATCCGGACCGCGCGGCGCGGGTCGGAGCGGTCCGGGACGCGTTCGCCGAGCGGGTCGCGGCCCTGGCGCCCCGGGCCGTGCCGCTGGGCTCCGCGGCGCACCGGCTCCCCTCGATCGCCGCGTACGCCGTCCCCGGGCGCAGCGGCGAGTCGACGCTCCTCGAGCTGGAGGAGCGCGGCGTCGTCGTCTCGAGCGGCTCGGCGTGCGCCGCCGGGCGCGACGAGCCCTCGCCCGCGCTGCTGGCCCTCGGCCTCGACCCCGACGTCGCCCGGACCGCCGTGCGGTTCAGCTTCGGCGAGGGCGCCACGCTCGAGGAGGCCGAGGCCGCGTCCTCCGCGCTCTGCGCGGTCCTCACCTGAGACCTCTCGCAGCGGATCCCCGTCGATCGGGAATGTCCGGGGCGTCCGCCGCTGTTCTCCCTCCGTACCCCGCATCCGCGCCCGCGAGTCGAGCCGTCGGTGCGCCCCTCACACCGATCCCCCTCACGACCGGAGAACACCTGTGACCGAGCGCAGCACCCTTCCCGCCGCGCGGCCCGCCGCACCCGCCGCCGCCACGACCCTCGAGCCGCGCAGCCGCCTGGTCATCAGCCTTCTGCTGGTGTCGGCGTTCGTCGTGATCCTCAACGAGACGATCATGAGCGTGGCGTTGCCCGACCTCATGCGCGACTTCGACGTCGAGGCGCACGTGGGCCAGTGGCTCTCGACCGCCTTCATGCTCACGATGGCCGTCGTCATCCCGATCACGGGCTACCTGATCCAGCGGCTGCACACCCGCATGCTCTTCGCCGCCGCGATGATCCTCTTCAGCCTCGGCACGCTCACCGCCGCGCTCGCCCCGACCTTCGCGGTCCTCCTGGCGGCCCGCGTGGTGCAGGCCGGCGGCACGGCCATCATGATGCCGCTGCTGATGACGACCGTGATGACGCTGGTGCCCCCGGCGATCCGCGGCCGGATGATGGGCAACATCTCGATCGTCATCTCGGTGGCTCCGGCCGTCGGACCGACGATCTCGGGCGTCATCCTCAACTTCCTCGGCTGGCGCTGGATGTTCTGGATCGTGCTGCCGATCGCGATCGGCGCGCTGCTCCTGGGCCTGCGCAAGGTCGAGAACGTCACCGAGCCCCGCTCCATCCCGATCGACTCGCTCTCGGTCGTCCTCTCGGTCTTCGGCTTCGGCGGCCTCGTCTACGGCCTGTCGAGCCTCGGCGAGGGCGGAGCCGCGGTCGTCGCGCCGTGGATCCCGTTCGTCGTCGCGGGCCTCGGCCTCGCGGGCTTCATCGCGCGCCAGCTCCTGCTGCAGCGCACCGACCGGGCCCTGCTGGACCTCCGGACCTTCTCCTCCGCGAACTTCACCATCGTCATCGCGATGATGGCGGTCAGCATGTCGGCGCTCTTCGGCACGCTGATCCTGCTGCCCCTCTACACGCAGAACGTGCTGGGCCTCACTCCGCTGGAGACCGGGTTGCTCCTGCTCCCCGGCGGCCTGCTGATGGGCCTGCTCGCGCCGTTCGTCGGCCGCGGCTATGACCGCTTCGGCCCGCGCGTGCTGCTCGTGCCCGGCTCGATCGTCGTCGCCGGCGCACTGTGGGGGTACACCCTGCTCGCGGCGGACTCGTCGCCCTGGTTCGTCCTCTCGCTGCACGTGACCCTCAGCCTGGGCCTCGCCTTCGTCTTCACGCCGCTGTTCACCGCCGGCCTCGGCTCGGTGCGCCCCTCGCTCTACTCGCACGGCAGCGCGATCATCGGCACCGTGCAGCAGCTGGGCGGCGCGTCGGGCACGGCGCTGTTCGTCACCGTCCTCTCGATCCGGTCGGCGGAGCTCGCGCAGGGCGGAGCCGACCAGGCCGCCTCCTACGCCGGCGGCATCCACTCCGCGTTCCTGTGGGGCGCGTCGATCGCGACGGTCGCGATCGTGGCCGCGTTCTTCGTCCGCCGCCCGGCGGAGTCGGACGCGCCGCTCCCGATGGCGCACTGAGCCGGGCGGGCCGACCCCGCCTGTTCACCTCCGCGTCACCCCGCCTCCCTACGGTGTCGCCCCGGCCGCCGCGCTCCCGATCGCGCGGCCGGGACGGAGACGAGACGTGACCGAGACGGCCGGCCCCCAGGACGTGCTCGACGCCGGAGCGGCCACCCCTCCTCCCCGCACGCTGGTCGACGTCCTCCGCGACACCGCGGAGCGCCACCCGGACGCCTCCGCGCTGGAGGACCCGGCCGGAGCGCTCAGCTACCGGGAGCTGCTGGCCCGTACGGTGCAGCTCGCGGGCGAGCTCACCGCCGCCGGGGTCCGACGCGGCGACCGCGTCGGGATCCGCATGCCCAGCGGCTCCCGCGAGCTCTACCTCGCGATCCTGGCCGTCCTCGCCGCGGGAGCCGCGTACGTCCCGGTGGACGCGGACGACCCCGAGGAGCGGGCGCGCCTCGTCTTCGGCGAGGCCGCCGTCCGCGGCGTGATCACCGGCTCCGGCCGCTTCGAGCGCACCGGCGCCGACGAGCCGGCCGCGCGCCTGTTCACCGCGAGCGCGCCGCACCCGAGCACGGCGTCGATCCCGCTGCTGCAGCCGCCCTCGCTCGAGGACGACGCCTGGATCATCTTCACCTCCGGCTCCACCGGAACCCCCAAGGGAGTGGCGGTCAGCCACCGCTCCGCCGCCGCCTTCGTCGACGCCGAGGCGCGCCTGTTCCTCCAGGCGGAGCCGCTCGGCCCCGGGGACCGCGTGCTGGCCGGTCTCTCCGTCGCGTTCGACGCGTCCTGCGAGGAGATGTGGCTCGCCTGGCGGCACGGCGCCTGCCTCGTCCCCGCTCCCCGCTCGCTGGTCCGCAGCGGCATGGACCTCGGCCCCTGGCTGACCACGCACGGCATCACCGTGGTCTCGACCGTGCCGACCCTCGCGGCGCTCTGGCCCGCGGAGTCGCTCGAGAACGTCCGCCTGCTGATCTTCGGCGGCGAGGCGTGCCCGCCGGAGCTCGGCGAGCGCCTGGCCGTCGAGGGCCGCGAGGTCTGGAACACCTACGGGCCGACCGAGGCCACCGTCGTCGCCTGCGCCGCGCCCCTCGGCGGGCCTCCCCCGGTGCGCATCGGGCTGCCGCTGGACGGCTGGCGGCTCGCCGTCGTGGATGCGGACGGGCAGCGGGTCGGCGAGGGCGACGTCGGCGAGCTGGTCATCGGCGGGGTCGGGCTCGCGCGCTACCTCGACCCGGTCAAGGACGCCGAGAAGTACGCGCCGGCACCGCTCCTGGGCTGGGAGCGGGCCTACCGCTCCGGCGACCTGGTGCGCTTCGAGAGCGCCGGCCTGGTCTTCCAGGGGCGCGCGGACGACCAGGTGAAGCTCGGCGGTCGGCGGATCGAGCTCGGCGAGGTCGAGGCGGCGCTGCAGGCGCTCCCCGGAGTCTCGGGGGCGGCGGCCGCGGTCCGCACCACGGCGGCCGGCAACCAGGTCCTCGTCGGCTACCTGGCCCTCGCCGGCGGCCGGGAGCTCGACCGCGACGCGGCGCTCGCCCGCCTGCGCGAGGAGCTGCCCGCATCCCTCGTGCCGCTGCTGGCCGTGGTCGAGGAGCTGCCGACCCGCGTCTCCGGCAAGGTCGACCGCGCCGCACTCCCCTGGCCGCTCGCCGTGGGCACGACCGAGGACGCCTCCCTCGACCCCGAGGAGGCGTGGCTCGCCGCCCTCTGGCGCGACGTGCTCGGCGTGCCGGTCGACGAGCGGGCGAACTTCTTCGACCTCGGCGGCGGCTCCCTCGCCGCCGCCCAGCTGGTCGCGCGGATCCGCGAGCGCGACCCCGAGTTCACGGTCGCCGACGTCTACGCCCACCCGCGTCTCGCGGCGATGGCCGCCGAGATCCAGAGCCGCTCGACCGGCACTGCGGAGGTGTCCGCTCACCGCATCGCGCCGGTCCCCCTCAGGATGCGCGTGCTGCAGACCCTCCTCGGCGCACCACTGCTCGTGCTCGGCAGCGCCCGCTGGATCACTGCGATCCTCAGCGTCACCGCGGTGCTCGACCTGGTGCCGGGGTTCGGCTGGCTGCCCACCGCTCCGCTCGCCGCGCTGATCCCCGCGTTCGCGCTCTTCCTCACGCCGTTCGGGCGGATGGGGCTCACCGTCCTCGCCGCGCGCACCCTGCTGCGCGGGATCCGAGCCGGAGACCACCCGCGCGGCGGGAGCGTGCACCTCCGGCTCTGGCTGGCGGAGCAGATCGCGTTCCAGCTCAAGGCCGTGAGCCTGGCGGGCGCGCCCTGGGTCGCCTACTACGCCCGCGCGCTCGGCGCCCGCATCGCCGACGACGTCGACCTGCACTCCCTCCCTCCGCTGACCGGGATGCTCACGCTCGGGCGCGGCGCCGCGATCGAGCCCGAGGTCGACCTCTCCGGCTACTGGATCGACGGCGACGTCCTGCGCGTCGGTGCCGTCCGGGTCGGCGCCGGCAGCACGGTGGGCGCGCGCAGCACGCTCCTCCCCGGCGCCCGGATCGGCAAGCACGCGCAGATCGAGCCGGGATCGGCCGTCTTCGGGCGGGTGCCGGCCGGGCAGCGCTGGGGAGGATCCCCCGCCCAGCGGCTCGGCAGGGCGAACGCCGGGTTCCCCTCGGAGCGCCCGGCGCGCCGCCCGGGCTGGGTCTGGGCGTACGGAGCGTCCGCGGTCGGCCTCGCAGCGGTCCCGGTCCTCGCCCTCGCGGCCGGGCTCGCCGTCGTGGCCGCCGCCGTGCGCGGCTCGGCCGGCCTCGGCGCCGCGCTCGGGCCCGCTCTCGCCGCCCTCGTGCCCGCCGTCGCCGTCTCCGGAGTCGTCCTCGCCGCCCTCGTCGTCGTCCTGGTGCGCCTGCTCGGCCGGGGCGTCGAGCCGGGCACCCACCCTGTGCGCGGTCGGATCGGCTGGCAGGTCTGGTCGACGGAGCGGCTGCTCGACTCCGCGCGGGTCCTGCTCTTCCCGCTCTACTCGGGCCTGTTCACCCCGGTCTGGCTGCGGCTCCTCGGCGCGAAGGTCGGACGCGACGTCGAGGCCTCGACGGTGCTGCTCCTGCCCGCGATGACGACCATCCGCGACGGCGCGTTCCTCGCCGACGACACGCTCGTCGCCTCCTACGCGCTCGGCGGCGGCTGGATGCGGCTCGCCCGCGCCGAGATCGGCGAGCGCGCGTTCCTCGGCAACTCCGGCATGGCCGCGCCCGGCCACACCGTGCCCGCCGGCGGACTCGTCGCCGTCCTCTCCTCCGCGCCCCGCAAGTCGAAGGCGGGCTCGTCGTGGCTGGGCTCACCGCCCGTGCGGCTGCGGCGCACCGTCGTCGAGGCGGAGTCGGCGCGCACCTTCCGCCCGGCCCGCCGACTCCGCGCGGCCCGCATCGCGTGGGAGCTCGGCCGCTTCGTCCCGGTGGTCGTCTCGGTCGCGATCGGCCTCGGCGTGGTAGCCGGACTGCTCGCGCTGATCCAGACGCTCGGGGCGGTGCTCGCCGCGCTCGTGGGAGGCGTCGTGCTGCTGGCCGCCGGAGCGGTCGCCGCGGCCGTCTCCACCGCCGCGAAGTGGATCCTGATCCAGCGGGTCGAGCCGAGCGAGCAGCCGCTGTGGTCCTCGTTCGTCTGGCGGAGCGAGCTGGCCGACGCCTTCACCGAGATGGTCGCCGCGCCCTGGTTCGCCCACGCCGCCGCGGGCACTCCGGCGCTGGTCTGGTGGCTGCGGAGCCTCGGCGCCCGGATCGGACGCGGCGTCTGGTGCGAGAGCTACTGGCTCCCCGAGGCCGATCTGATCTCGCTCGGCGACGGAGCGACCGTGAACCGGGGCTGCGTCGTGCAGACGCACCTGTTCCATGATCGAATCATGAGCATGGATCTCGTGAGCCTCGACGCCGGCGCCACCCTGGGCCCGCACAGCGTGATCCTCCCCGCCGCGCGGATCGCCGAGCACGGCACGGTCGGCCCGGCCTCGCTCGTCATGCGGGGGGAGCTCGTGCCCGCGGGCAGCCGCTGGAGCGGCAACCCGATCGGCCCGTGGCGCGAGGTGCGCGTCGCCGACTACCACGCGCCCGTCGCGTGAGCCCCGCGCTGACCGGGCTCGAGACCGCCGGCGACCCCTACGTCCCCGGCATCGGGAACACCGGCTACCGCGTCGAGTCCTACGACCTCGACCTCGACTACCGCGTCGCCTCGAACCGCCTGGCCGGCCGGGCCGTGCTGCGGATCGTCGCGCTGCAGCCGCTCCGGCGGTTCTCCCTCGACCTCTCCCGGCTCCGCGTGGCCCGCGTCCGGATCGACGGACGCCGCGCCCGCCACGAGCAGGCGCCGCACAAGCTGCGGGTGTCCCCCGCCGAGCCGCTGGCCGCCGGCGAGAGCGTCGACGTCGAGATCGAGTACAGCGGCCACCCCGCCCCCCGCGCCAGCCACTGGGGCGAGCTCGGCTGGGAGGAGCTGGAGGACGGGGTGCTCGTCGCCTCGCAGCCCTCCGGCTCCTCCACCTGGTTCCCCTGCAACGACGACGTCGCCGAGAAGGCTCCCTACCGCCTGCGCGTCACCGCCGAGGAGGGCTACGCCGTGCTCGCGAACGGGGTGCTCATCGACTCGAGCGCCCGCTCCGGCCGCCGCACCTGGCTCTACGAGCAGCGCGAGCCCAGCGCCGCGTACCTCGCCTCGGTGCAGATCGGCCGCTACGCGATCGAGGAGCGCGTGCTCGCCGGCGTCGCGGTGACCCTCGCCCGCCCCGCCGCCCTGGCCGCTCGGGTCGCGCACGACTTCGCTCCGCTCGAGCGCATGCTCGCCCTGTTCACGCGGCTGTTCGGCCCCTACCCCTTCGCCCGCTACTGCGTCGTCGTCACGGCGGACGAGCTGGAGATCCCGCTCGAGGCGCAGGCGATGGCGGTGTTCGGCGCCAACCACGCCGACGGCCGCGGCGGCTCGGAGCGCCTCATCGCGCACGAGCTCGCGCACCAGTGGTTCGGCAACAGCGTGGGCATCGCCCGGTGGCGCCACATCTGGCTCAACGAGGGGTTCGCCTGCTACGCGGAGTGGCTGTGGTCGGAGGAGTCGAGCCGCGCCACCGCCGACGCCTGCGCCCGCCGCCACCACGCGGTGCTGCGGGCTGCGGCGCAGGATCTCGTGCTCGCCGATCCGGGGCCGGTCGCGCTCTTCGACGACCGCGTCTACAAGCGCGGCGCGCTCACCCTGCACGCGCTGCGGCTCACCGTCGGCGACGGGCCCTTCCTCCGGCTGCTGCGGGAGTGGACGTCCCGCTACGCCTCCGCCGCCGTCACCGACGAGGAGTTCCGCGAGCTCTGCACCGAGGTCCTCGGCGAGGGCGTGGACGACCTGCTCGACGCCTGGCTCCTCGACGAGGAGCTGCCGCCGCTACCGTCCCGGCGCTGACACCAGCGAGTCCGCGAGCGCGTCGCCGTGCTCGCGCCGCCAGCCGATGATGGGCCCGGCGCCCGCGTCCCACATCGGCCCGAGGGCGACGCTGACCCGCAGCGCGGGGTCCAGCTGCGGCTCGGCCAGCCGGAAGCGGACGCCGTCGATCCGCGCCTCCGCCGCGTGGTGCGACTCGTGCACGTGCACCCGGCGCGGGTCGAGCTCGAGCCCGCGACCGTCCGCCTTCAGTGCGGCCTCGATCCGGGTCCAGTGCAGGACGGGGTCGGCGGGGCGCATCCCGCCCGTGGCGAAGGGCGCCCCGGCGATGCGCGTGATCCGCTCCCCGCGCTCGGGCGTGCCCAGCGTCGGCTCCACATCGACGCCGACCGCACCGGCGCTGCTCGCCGCGACCACGACGGCGCCCGCGCAGTGCGCGATGCTCACCGACAGCAGCTCGAGCGCGATCCCGCGTCCCTCCAGCCGCGGCCGGCCGTGCGCGCCCCCGCAGCGCGGGCAGCACGCGACGACCCGGACCTCCGACGCGCGCGTCCCCGTGAGCTCGGCCGCGAGCATCCGCAGGAGCACCCGCCCGTAGACGAAGCGCTCGGCCGCCGACGCGGCGACCGTGCCGGCGTAGCGCTCGCGCTCCTCGTCGCTCAGCAGCGGCAGCAGCCGCTCGGCGTCCAGCGTCTGCTCGTCGAGCGCCAGCCAGCGCAGGTGCACCCCCGGCAGCTCCGCGCCGATCCCCGACTCCCCCATGTCCGTCCCCCCGGTCAGCTCGTCGCGGCGTGCTCGCCGCGCTCGTACACGTCCGCGGCCGATCCGACGATCAGCGGGTCCGGACCCAGCGGGCCCACGACCTCCTCGTCGCGTCCGTCGTAGTCGTAGAGGCTCAGGACGTAGCGCATGGCCTCGAGCCGGGCGCGCTTCTTGTCGTTGCTCTTCACGATGGTCCAGGGAGCGTCGGCGGTGTCGGTCGCCGCCATCATCGCCTCCTTGGCCGCGGTGTAGTCGCCCCACTTGTCGAGCGAGGCGAGGTCCATCGGCGAGAGCTTCCACTGGCGCACGGGGTCGATCATGCGGATCGTGAACCGGGTGCGCTGCTCCTCCGCCGAGACCGAGAACCACAGCTTCACCAGGTCGATGCCGTCGCCGACGAGCATCCGCTCGAACAGCGGCGTCTGGCGGATGAACTCGTCGTACTGCGCCGGCGTGCAGAAGCCCATCACGCGCTCCACGCCGGCCCGGTTGTACCAGGAGCGGTCGAAGAGGACGATCTCGCCGGCGGCCGGCAGGTGCGAGACGTAGCGCTGGAAGTACCACTGACCGGCCTCGCGCTCGGTCGGCTTCTCGAGCGCGACCACGCGGGCTCCGCGCGGGTTGAGGTGCTCGGTGAAGCGCTTGATGGTGCCGCCCTTGCCCGCGGCGTCGCGCCCCTCGAACACGACCACGAGTCGGCGCCCGTGCTTCTTGATCCAGTTCTGCAGCTTCAGCAGCTCGATCTGGAGGAGGCGCTTGCCCGCCTCGTACTCCTCGCGCGACATCCGCTCGTCGTAGGGGTAGCCCTCGCGCCAGGTGTCGACCTGCGTGCCGTCGCGGCGCAGGAGCACCGGATCGTCGTCGTCCTCGTCCAGCACGACGAGGTCCCGCGCGTCGGCGGGCGTGAGCGTGCGGAGCAGCTCGGGAGTGGGACGGAGGGCGTCATCGGCGTTGTCGGGCACGGAGGGACGCTAGTGCGCCCGTGCGACGCTCCGGTGAACGGCGGGTATCCCCGCGTCTGCGGGGAGGACGGTCGGACAGGCTGCCGCGCCGATCGCGGACCCGGCCGCCGGACGCGCAGGCTGACCACGACGGCTGTACGCGACCGAGGCTGCAGTGTTCGATCCGGTGCGTTCCCGCGAGGATCGACCGGCTCCGCCTCGTCTCGGGACGGCGTCAGCCGGTGAACGCCGCAGGAGGCAGGTCGGTCTCGCCGCCCTCGACCGCGTCGAGCAGCCGGTCGACCACGTCCTGCGGCGCCAGACCCGCGCCGAAGCGGGGCGCGTCTCCCGCGAGAGGGTGCCGGGACAGCTCGGTCTCGGTGTGGCCGGGGCGCGCGTCGAGCAGGAGGACGCCCGCCCGCTTGTACTCGCGGGCCGAGGCCTTCACGAAGGAGTGCAGTGCCGCCTTCGAGGCGGAGTACGCGGCGAGGCCCGCGGTCGGAGCCTCCGCCACCACGCCGCTGATGGTCAGCGCGAACGGCTCGCGCCCCTCGCCCGCCGACGCGACGAGCGACGGCAGCGCGGCGGTCAGCACCCGGATCGGCGCCAGCGCGTTCACCTCGACGAGCTCCTCCAGAACGGCCGGATCGAGCTCGGCGGACGGCCCGAAGGCCACGACGCCCGCGGCCACGACGACGCCGTCGAGGCGCCCGTGCCGCTCGAGCACCTCGGCGACCACGCGCCGGGGCTCGTCCTCCCCGCGCAGGTCGGCGACCAGGGGTGCCTCGCCGAGCGCCGCGGAGTCGCGCCCCGAGCGCACCGCGACGGCACCGCGCGCCTCCAGCGAATCGGCCAGGAGGCGGCCGAGGCCGCCCGAGGCTCCGAGGACGAGGACGACGGCACCGTCGAGACGAGTCATGTGGCGAGCCTAGACGGGTGCGCTGTCGCGGATCGGCACTACCGTACGAGCGACCGGGCCCCTACCGTGAGGCCCATGACACGACTGCAGAGCCGTGCCGTGCTGCACCGCCTGCTCGAGGTTCTCGAGGATCCCGCCCCCGTCACCATCGGCCACGCGCGTCACGTCCGGATGCTCGTCCGCGAGGCTCTGGAGTGGATCGCCGGCCCTCGAGCGCACGAGTCCGGTGCGTGGAGCGGCCCCGCTTCGGGAGAGCCCGCGGCCGCGCTCGCCCCCGAGGATCCCGCCGCCACGGACCCGGGTCTCTGACGCTCCCGCCCTCCTCGTAGACTCGTTCGCCGGAGGAACGGGGGGTCGATGGACGAGGGTGCGCCGGCGGGCTGGTACCGCGACGAGGCCGATGCGGCCGAGATGCGCTGGTGGGACGGCAGGCGGTTCACCGGGGCGCGCCGCTCCGCGCAGGACAGTGACGCGGTGGTGCGGGACGCACCCGTCACCCCCGTCACGGAGCGCGTCGTCTACCGCCTCCCGAACGCCGACGGCGCCCCGAGCGTCGACGCCCTCGCCGAGGCCGAGCGGATCGAGGAGATCGCCGATCTGATCGGCCGCACGCTCGAGCAGGGCGAGATCGACGAGCGGACCCTCGAGGTCGACCTGATCCCCGAGGCCGACCACCCCACCGGCCTCGACGCCGTCTCGGTCCGGGTCGGCGGCCGCGTCCTCGGCTACCTGCCGAACGCCTCCGCCCACCGGGCCGCTCTCGACCGGGTCGTGGCGAGCGGAGCCGTCCCGGTCACGACCGCGCGCCTCCGGGTCGAGCGCGGCGAGGAGGGCCTGCGGGCCGTCCTCCGCGTCGCCCTCGTCGCCCCCGAGCTGCTCGTGCCGCTCAACGAGCCGCCCGTCGAGCGCCACTCGATCCTCCCCTGGTCGCGGGGCCTGCCGGTCCTGCGCGAGGACGAGCACTTCGCCCGCCTCTCGTCGGTCGTTCCGGCGAGCGGCCGCGGCCTGCTGCTGGTGACCCTGCACCCGGCGGGCGACCTCGTCGAGCTCCGTCTCGACGGCGAGCGGGTGGGCGAGCTCTCCCCGACCCTCTCGGCGGATTTTGCCCCGACCCTCCGCCACCTCGCGAGCCTCGGCCTCACCGCCGCCGCCTACGCCTCCCTCCGCGGATCCCCGCTGAAGGTCGAGCTCACGCTGCAGGCAGCGAAGGCCGCTGAGCTGCCCGCCGAGTGGGTCGACGGCCGTCCGGTCACCCTCCCCCGACTCCTCCCGCCGGCTCGGACCTACTCCGTACCGCCCGCGTACACGCCGCCGCTGCGTCCCACTCCCCGCAGCTCGGAGGCGGTCTCCCGCTCGGTCCGCCGGACCGTCGCCTGGGTAGTCGTCGGCGTCTGCACCCTCGTCGGGCTGTCGAGCTGGCTGATCGGCGACGTGCTGAACTGACGGGCGGAGCGGACGTCCGGGGACGTGACCGGCCTCGTGTCGGACTCCCGGGGTCGGCGATCCCGCACCTCCGTGCAGAAGCGCCCGGCTCGCGGATCCGGGGATCCGAGCGAACCGGGCGCCTCGAGCCGAGCGCGGTCTTCCTACACGTTGAAGCGGAATTCCACGACGTCGCCGTCCTGCATGACGTAGTCCTTGCCCTCGATGCGGGCCTTGCCCTTCGCGCGGGCCTCGCCGATCGAGCCGGTCTCGACGAGGTCGTCGAACGAGATGATCTCGGCCTTGATGAAGCCCTTCTGGAAGTCGGTGTGGATGACACCGGCGGCCTGGGGCGCGGTCCAGCCCTTCCCGATGGTCCAGGCGCGCGTCTCCTTCGGGCCTGCCGTGAGGTACGTCTGGAGGCCCAGGGTGTCGAAGCCGATGGTCGCGAGCTGGTTGAGGCCCGACTCCGTCTGGCCGGTCGACTCGAGCATCTCGGCGGCGTCGGCCTCGTCGAGGTCGATCAGCTCGGACTCGATCTTCGCGTCGAGGAAGATCGCCTTCGCCGGCGCGACCAGGGCCGCGAGCTCGGCCTTCCGGGCGTCATCGGTCAGCACGGCCTCGTCGACGTTGAAGACGTAGATGAAGGGCTTGGCGGTCAGCAGGCCCAGCTCGCGGATCGGCTCCAGGTCGATCGAGGAGGCCGACAGCGGCTTGCCCTGGTCGAGGAACTCGCGCGCCTTCTTCGCGGTCTCGACCACGATCGGCTCGATCTTCCTGCCCTTGAGCTCCTTCTCGTAGCGGGCCTCGGCCTTCTCGAGGGTCTGGAGATCGGCGAGGACCAGCTCGGTGTTGATCGTCTCCATGTCGCTGGCGGCGTCGACCTTGCCGTCGACGTGGACGACGTCGGAGTCCTCGAAGCCGCGGATGACCTGCGCGATGGCGTCGGCCTCGCGGATGTTCGCGAGGAACTTGTTGCCCAGGCCCTCGCCCTCGGACGCGCCGCGCACGATGCCGGCGATGTCGACGAAGGAGACGGGCGCCGGGAGGATGCGCTCGGAGCCGAAGATCCCGGCGAGCACCTCGAGGCGGGAGTCGGGCAGGTTCACCACACCCACGTTCGGCTCGATCGTCGCGAACGGGTAGTTCGCCGCGAGCACCGTGTTCTTGGTCAGTGCGTTGAAGAGCGTCGACTTGCCGACGTTGGGGAGACCGACGATTGCGATAGTGAGAGCCACGGGCATCCATCCTACGGCGTGGCGGCGGAAGGGCCGGGCGGGCGGGGCGCGGAGGAACGGGAGGCGCCCGCCCGCGGCCGGCGGGTGCTCCCGCCCGCTCGTGGCGACGCGCGCGCGACGCTCCCGGCGGCGTCGGAGGTGCGTGAGAGGCTGGAGCGTGCCCATCGACTTCACCGCCATCGACTTCGAGACCGCCAACTCGCACGGGGCCTCCGCCTGCTCCGTCGGGCTCGTCAAGGTCCGCGACGGCCGCGTCGTCGACCGCGCCGGCTGGCTCATCCGCCCGCCGCTGGGGTACGACGACTTCCTCGAGTGGAACACGCGGATCCACGGCATCCGCAAGCACGACGTGCACGCCGCCGCCTCCTGGGTCGACCAGTTCGCCGACCTGGCGGCCTTCGCCGGCGAGGACGTGTTCGTCGCGCACAACGCCGGCTTCGACATGGGCGTCATCCGCGCAGCCTGCGCGGCGACCTCCCTCGAGCACCCCGAGTACGACTACCTCTGCTCGCTGCAGCTCGCCCGCAAGACGTACGAGCTCGACTCCTACCGCCTCCCCGTCGTCGCCATGGCCGCGGGCTTCGAGGACTTCCGCCACCACGACGCGTCGGCCGACGCCGAGGCGTGCGCCGCGATCGTCGTGCACGCGGCCCGGCGGCACGGCGCCGCGAGCATGGCCGAGCTCGGCGAGCTGGCCGGCGTCTCCGTGAAGCGCCTGCGCCCGAAGGCCCCCGTCGCCGCCTGACGTCCGTCATGCCGAGCCGGCTCGAGACGATCGGCTCAGCCGCGGGGGTCGCCGAACCAGGTGCTGAAGATGCGCCAGAAGTTCCGGTTCCCGTAGGCCGAGCAGTCGTCGCCCTCGCCGTAGAGGTTCGCGAGCGCCGCCGCATTCGGCTGGTACGGCGTGTAGTAGTAGAGACCCGCCGTGGCCGCGTTGGCGATCGTCACCGGGGCGGTGCCGCAGGACTCGTCCGGGGAGTAGCGGACGTCGCTGGCCGCGCCGACCGGGTACCAGTCGAAGCTCGAGTCCGGATTCCGGTAGCGCTGGAACTGCCACGCCGCTCCGTACACCTGCGCCGCGAAGCCGTAGGAGTCCGTGTCGCAGTCGGCGGTGTCCGGGCAGCCGTAGCCCGTGGCGCTGCGGAACTGCCGCTCGCTCGGCTCCGGATCGGTCACGAGCGACTGCTCCTTCTGCAGCAGCACCAGGAGGACGGCCGGATTCACGCCGCACGCGCCGGCGACCGAGGTGATGATCTCCGCTGCCGGGACGTCGCGTCCGGCGGGCAGCGCATCGCACTGCTCGTCGGCCGTGATCGCCGCGGTGTCCTCGGCGTAGTCGCGCAGGCACGGCACCGGCCCGCCCGCGCAGTCGGGGACGCGGGCGTCGAGGAACGCCTGCACCGTGAGCGGTCCGAGCGCGTCGCCGGCGAAGAAGACCTCGTCGGAGATCAGGTCGCCCGGGTCGAAGTCGGCCGCGACGGGGCCCGGCTGGAGGAAGGTCCACAGCCGGACGGTCTGCGGCTCGGACGGCACCGCTGCGAGGCGCGTGCCGTCGACGGAGTCTCCCAGCAGGAGTGCCACCAGCGCCGCGACGACGACGACCGCACCGCCCCGCCGGCGTCGGAGGCCGGTCGGGGACGGTGCGGTCGGGGTCATCCCTCCACGCTAGTGGCGGGGTCGCGGGCGATCAGCCGCAGGGGGTGAGCCGCGCGACGTCCTCCGAGAGGGTGGTGGGACCGCCGAGGAGGACGACCCGCTGAGCTCCCGACTTCGCGATGTCGGTCAGGACGGCGCGGGGCACGCAGTTCGTCGGCACGGCGAACAGCGGGCTGTTCGAGTAGCCCGCCGCCGTGGCTCCGGCGAGGGCGTCGGGGAAATTCTCGCCCGTCGCCAGGAACACGGTCTCGGCCCTCGAGAAGGCTGCCCGGTTCAGCTGCTCCGAGGTGTCGTAGCGGTCGACTCCGCCGATGCGGGTGATCGTCGGCACCGGAAGCGAGTTCTTGATCCCCTCGCTCACCGACAGGGGGCTGCCCGCGATGGTGAGGTTCTGCACCTTGAGCTTCGAGAGGATGCCCTTCGTCACGGCGTCGGCCGTGCTGCCGGTGCCGTTCACGAGGACGACGGGCGCGTCGACGGAGCCGGCCGCGGCGCTCGCGCCGAGCGCGTCGGGGAACTTCTCGCCCGTGGCGAGCCAGGCCCGCGTCGAGCCGCCCGAGAACGCGCTCTGGATGATGAGCCTGGACGTGTCGTAGCGGTCCTTCCCTCCGATGCGGTCCACCGTCGGCGAGTAGGACCTCAGCTGGTTCAGCAGGCCGTCGCCGACGCTCAGTGCGGAGCCGACCACGACGATCCTCGCCGGCTTGAGCCGGCTGAGCTCGTCGCGAACGGGCTGCGACATCGAGTCCCGGTCGACCAGGAGCAGCGGACCGCCCTGCTTGGCCGCGGCAGGGGCGGCGCTCAGGGCGTCGGGGAAGTTGGCGCCGGTCGCGATGTAGACGACCGGGACGTTCGTGCGGAAGACGGCCTTCGAGATCGCGACGGCGGTGCCCTGGCGGTCCGTGCCGGCCAGGCGCGAGACGTCGATCCCGGCCGACGTGCTCACGGACGAGCAGCCGAGATCCTTCCGGCCGGGGCCCCGGGAGTCGCCCGTGCCGACCCAGCGGTTCCAGTCGACGGAGTCGGCGGAGACGCAGACCTGGTAGGTGCCGGGTGCCGAGACGGGCGTGGTGGCGCCGAAGCCGTGGGCGCGGCCGGCGACGGAGTACTCGCCCGGGATGTCACCGCGGTCGCCGTTCGCGGTCTGCGTGCGGACCGTGCGGGTGCCGTCGGGGCCGGTCACCGTGACCGTCGTGGTCAGCGCGGCCTGCTGCGTCGTCGGATCGACGGCCCAGCCGGACACGCTCAGGGTGCTGCCCGAGATGCGCGGGGCGTCGACGCGTCCCGCGGGGGCGATCCCGGCGTTGGCCAGGGTGCCGTTCGGGTTCCAGTCGCTGAAGAGGTACCAGAAGTTGATGTTGCCGTAGGTCGCGCAGGCCGCGTTGCCGGAGCCGGTGAGCGCGTAGTCGTTGGGCTGGTACGGCGTGTAGTAGTAGAGGTCGGCCGTGGCCTGGTTGCGGATGGTGACCGGCGAGGAGCCGCACGCGGTGCTCGGGTAGTAGGCGACGTTCGGCGTCGTGCCCGGAGCGTAGGTGGTGAAGTTCGAGCCGGAGCCGGGCGGGTTGGCGTAGCGCTTGAACTGGCGGGCCGCGCTGTAGACCTGCGTGAAGAAGCCCGCCGAGCCGGGGTCGCACGCCGCGGTGTCCGGGCAGTTGTAGCCGGTCGCCTTGGCGTAGTCCTCGGGGCTGGGCGTCGCGTCGGTGACGAGGCTCCGCTCCTTCTGCACGAGCACGACCAGGGCGAGCGGGTTGATGCCGCAGGCCAGGCCGACGCGCGTGAAGATCGAGGCCGACGACTCGCTGCCGGAGCCCTGGTAGGCGCTGCACATCGCGTCCGCCGCCTTGGACGGCGTCGCCTGCGAGAAGTTCTTGAGGCAGGGGGCGGTGCCTGCGGTGGAGCACGGGCTGCCCTTCTCGTTCAGGAGCGACTGCACCTGACCGGTGCTCAGCGCGTCCCCGTCGAAGAACTGGGCGTCGCTGACGATGAAGCCGGCGCGGAAGCTCTTCGTCTCCTCGGCGCTGTACTGCGTCGACTGGTCCGGGACGCCGAGGTCGGCGCGGTCGAGGGACGCGTCGAGAGCGCCGGTCTCGACCGAGACGGTCGACGGCGCGTCATCGGCGGCGGAGGCGGAGGTGATCGGGACGAGGGCGGTGCCGAGCCCGACGGCGAGAGCGAGCGCGGCCGTGAGCAGGCGCGATGAGCGGTGGTGATTCCCCATGATCGCGAAGTCTACGAGGCGGTCGCAGGGCGTCCTGGCCCTCGTTCGGTGGGCGTGGCGCGTCGATCGCTCGATGTCGGAGGTGCGTGGTGTCATCGGCGGCATGGATCTCTCCTTCGTCCTCGGCCTGGTGGTCGGCGCGCTCCTCGCGGGAGTCGTCGCCGTCCTCCTCGCCCGCTCCCGCACGCCCGACGCCGCCCTCGCCCTCGACCTCGCGACGGCCCGCGCACGCGCGGAGGGCCTGGAGGAGCGCCACGAGGCCGTCGTCGAGCAGCACCGCGAGCACCTCGGCTCCGCCCGCGACCAGATCCGCGAGCTCCAGGAGCAGCTGCGCGTCGTCGCCGAGCGCGAGCGGCACGACGCGCGCATCCTGCAGACCCTCTCCCCCGTCGCCGAGAGCCTGCGCGGCATGCAGGAGGCGGTCGGCCGGCTCGAGCGCGAGCGCGCCGCCCAGTTCGGGGCGATCACCGAGCAGCTCGAGGGACAGCGGGCGGCGGGCGAGCAGCTGCGCTCGACGACCGAGACCCTCGCGTCCGCGCTCCGCTCCACCACGAGCCGCGGCGCCTGGGGCGAGACGCAGCTGCGGAACGTCGTCGAGGCCGCCGGGCTCACCCAGCGGGTCGACTTCGACGTGCAGTTCGGGCTCGAGGGCGAGGCGGGCCGCGGCCGCGCCGACATGGTGGTCCGCCTGCCCGGCGGCAAGGCGATCGCGGTGGACGCCAAGGTGCCGTTCGACGCGTACCTGGAGGCGAGCGCGATCCCCGCGGGCGCCGGCGGAGAGGAGGAGGCGCGGCGCGCGGGGCTCCTGCGCGCGCACGTCCGCGCCCTCCGCGGCCATGTGGACGCGCTGGCCGCCCGCTCCTACTGGACCGGTCTCCCGGCGAGCCCCGAGTTCGTCATCGCGTTCGTGCCGAGCGAGCCGCTGCTCGCGAGCGCGCTCGACGCCGACCCGAGCCTGCTCGAGTACGCGTTCCGCAAGCGCGTCGCCCTCGCCTCGCCCGTGACCCTGTGGTCGGTGCTGAAGACCGTCGCCTACACCTGGCAGCAGGACGTGCTCACCGACGACGCCAAGCGCCTGCTCGACCTCGGCAAGACGCTCTACGCCCGTCTCGGCACCCTCGCCGACCACGCCGAGGGCCTGCGCCGCTCGCTCGAGAAGACGGTCGACTCCTACAACGCCTTCGCCGGCTCGCTCGAGAGCCGCGTGCTGGTCACCGCGCGCCAGTTCGACTCCCTCGACGAGTCGCGCGTCATCGCCCCGGTCGGAGGAGTCGCCTCCTCGCCGCGCCGCCTCACCGCCGTCGAGCTGCTCGCCGCGGACGACGAGTCCGAGCGGAGCGCGTAGGGTCCCGGGTTCTCGCTGAGCGAGCACCGGGCGTGCAGGCCGGGCGCGAGCGGCGCCGTCCATCCGGCTCGACACCCGGACGACCGCAGCTCACGACGGCACTCCGCCTCCGCGGCTCGCCGGAGGAGCGCCCGCGACGCGCATCGAGACCCGCCGCGGCTCCGCCCGCTCACCTGGTGATGATCGAGGCCGACGTTCTATCGCGCATCACACGCCGAGACGCCACCGCTCTCGCCGAGGCGCCGTCAGCGGGGCGGCGCCTCAGCGGCGGGGCGGCGTCTCGGACAGACGGTGACGGCCTATACCCACTTCTCCGCGAGGTGCTGGGCGGTCACGCGGCGGATGGTGCCCGAGCGGGAGCGCAGCACGATGGACTCCGTCGTGATGACGTGGCCCTCCTTGCGCACGCCCTTCACGAGCCCGCCGTTCGTCACTCCGGTCGCGACGAAGTAGGTGTTGTCGCTGCGGACGAGGTCGTTGGCGTGGAGGACGCGATCGAGGTCGTGCCCGGCGTCGATGGCGCGCTGGCGCTCGTCGTCGTCCTTCGGGCGGAGGATGCCCTGGATCACTCCCCCGAGCGCGCGGATGGCGCAGGCGGTGATGATGCCCTCGGGCGTGCCTCCGGTGCCGACGCACATGTCGAGTCGGGAGTCGTGGCGAGCGGCGTTGATGCCGCCCGCGACGTCGCCGTCGAGCAGGAGGCGCGTGCCGGCTCCGGCCGCACGGATGTCCTCGATCAGCTGAGCGTGGCGCGGGCGGTCGAGCACCGCGATGCGCATCTCCTCGACGGGCTTGCGCTTGGCGCGGGCCAGGGCGCGGATGTTCTCGCCGATCGGGCGCTGGATGTCGATGATCCCGACGCCCTCGGGCCCGGTGACGATCTTCTCCATGTAGAACACGGCGGAGGGGTCGAACATCGCGCCGCGGTCGGCGACGGCGATCATCGAGAGCGCGTTCTGGCGCCCGGCCGCGGTCAGCGAGGTGCCGTCGATCGGGTCGACGGCGATGTCGGCGGCGGGCCCCGAGCCGTTGCCGACGTGCTCGCCGTTGAAGAGCATGGGCGCGTTGTCCTTCTCGCCCTCGCCGATCACGACGACTCCGTCGAAGTTCACGGTCCCGAGGAAGGTGCGCATGGCGTCGACCGCTGCGCCGTCGGCGGCGTTCTTGTCGCCCTTGCCGATGAAGGGCACGGCGCGGATCGCGGCGGCCTCGGTGGCGCGGACGAGCTCCATGCCGAGGTTGCGGTCGGGGTGGAGGTAGAGCGAGTCGTTGTCGATCACAGAGCGGAGTCCTTCGTCGTCGAGTTCGTGCACGTCGTCGCAGGACCCGCGGAGCGGATCCCCATCCCTGCCCGAAGCCTAGTCCAGGGCCCTCCACGGGCGGAGGGACCGCGGAGGGGCGCCTCGCTAGACTCGTTCGCGACGCGGGCCTCGCCCGACCCCCCTTCGTTCATCCGTCAAAGGAGATGCCATGCCCGTCGCTACCCCGGACCAGTACGCAGAGATGCTCGACAAGGCGAAGGCGGGCGGCTTCGCCTACCCGGCGTTCAACGTCTCGTCGTCGCAGACGATCAACGCGGTCCTCCAGGGCCTCACCGAGGCGGGCTCGGACGGCATCATCCAGGTCACCACCGGAGGCGCGGACTACTTCGCCGGCCACACCGTGAAGAACCGCGCGGCAGGCGCGATCGCCTTCGCGAGGTTCGCGACCGAGGTCGCCAAGAACTACCCGGTCACGGTCGCGCTCCACACCGACCACTGCCCGCAGAACGCGCTCGAGGGCTTCGTCTACCCGCTGATCGCCGCCTCCGAGGAGGAGGTCAAGGCCGGTCGCGAGCCGCTCTTCCAGTCGCACATGTGGGACGGCTCCGCGATCCCGCTCGACGAGAACCTCGCCATCGCGAAGGAGATCCTCCCGCGCGTCAAGAACATCAACGCCATCCTCGAGGTCGAGATCGGCGTCGTCGGCGGCGAGGAGGACGGCGTCTCGCACGACATCAACGAGCACCTCTACACCACGCTCGACGACGCGATCGCGACCGTCGAGGCCCTCGGCTTCGGCGAGCAGGGCCGCTACATGGCCGCCCTCACCTTCGGCAACGTCCACGGCGTCTACAAGCCGGGCAACGTCCGACTGCGCCCGGAGCTGCTCCGCGAGATCCAGGACGGCCTGCAGGCGAAGTACGGCACCGGCGCGCTCCCCCTCGATCTCGTCTTCCACGGCGGCTCGGGCTCGACCGACGAGGAGATCGCCGAGGCGGTCCGCAACGGCGTCGTCAAGATGAACATCGACACCGACACGCAGTACGCGTTCAGCCGCTCCGTCGCGGACACCGTGCTGAAGAACTACGACGGCTTCCTCAAGGTCGACGGCGAGGTCGGCAACAAGAAGGTCTACGACCCGCGCTCGTGGGGCAAGATCGCCGAGACCGCGATGGCCGCGCGCGTCGCCGAGGCGACCCGTCAGCTCGGCTCGGCCGGGAACTCCGGGAAGTAGGGCACCGCTCCGTGACGAACGCACACGATCAGCCGGGCGACAGGCGTCCGGAGCCGCAGTACGGCGAGTACGCGCCGCCCGGCTGGTCGTGGCAGCCGCCGGAGGACGCCGTGGTCGTCCCCGACCCGCGGGGGTCGGAGACCGATCCGAGGCCCGCGACCGCTCCGGCCGCGAAGCCGGTCGCGCATCCCGTCGACCGCCTGCTCACGATCGTGCTGCTCGCGCTCGGCGTGTTCTTCGCCGTGCCGACGCTGCTCGATCCCTCGAGCTTCGCGACGACCCTCCAGGAGCTCTACCGCTCCCAGGGCATCGGCACCTACGCGTCTCCGGAGCTCGCACGGATCCTCGGCGTCGTGGTGGCGCTCGCGCAGTCGCTGATCGTCGCCTTCGCGGTGTGGATCTCGATCCGGCGGCTCCGCGCCGGCAAGCGCGCCGTGCTCGTCCCGATCCTCGGGATCGCGGCGACCGTGCTGCTCTCCCTGATCGTCGCGGCGATCGCCATCCTGGGCGACCCGACGTTCGCGGAGTACGTCACGCGCATGTCGGGCTCGCAGGGCGGCGCGGGCACCGACGTCTAGCGTCGATCCCCGTTCCACCGCACACGGAAGAGGCCGCCGCTCCCGAGGGAGGGCGGCCTCTTCCGTGTCTGGGCCGGAACGCTCTAGGCGCCCGCTCCCGCGCTGATGCGTCCACCGACGCCACGGGCGTCGCGCTTGCCGGCGACGTCCTTGCGAAGCTCCTTGGGGAGCGAGAACATCAGGTCCTCCTCCGCCGTCTTGACCTCCTCGACGTCGCCGTACCCGGCGGCGGCGAGGTCGTCGAGGACCTCCTGGACGAGCACCTCGGGCACCGAGGCGCCGCTGGTGACGCCGACGGTGCGGATGCCCTCGAGCCACTCCTGCTTGATCTCGCTCGCGTAGTCGACCCGGTAGGCGGCCTTCGCGCCGTACTCGAGGGCGACCTCGACGAGGCGCACGGAGTTGGAGGAGTTCGCGGAGCCGACGACGATGACCAGCTCGGCGCCCGCGGCGACCTTCTTGATCGCGACCTGGCGGTTCTGCGTGGCGTAGCAGATGTCGTCGCTCGGCGGGTCCTGCAGGTTGGGGAAGCGCTCGCGGAGACGGCGCACCGTCTCCATCGTCTCGTCGACCGAGAGCGTCGTCTGCGAGAGCCAGACGACCTTGTCCGGGTCCTTCACGACGATGTTCGGCACGTCGTCGGGGCTGCCGACGAGGGTGACGTGATCGGGAGCCTCGCCCGCGGTGCCCTCGACCTCTTCGTGGCCCTCGTGGCCGATGAGGAGGATCTCGAAGTCGTCGCGCGCGAAACGGACGGCCTCGCGGTGCACCTTCGTCACCAGGGGGCAGGTCGCGTCGATCGCCTGGAGACTGCGGTCGGCCGCGCCCTGGACGACCGCCGGTGAGACGCCGTGCGCGCTGAAGACGATGTGCGATCCCTCGGGCACCTCGTCGACCTCGTCGACGAAGATGGCGCCCTGGCTCTCGAGCGTGGAGACGACGTGCACGTTGTGCACGATCTGCTTGCGCACGTAGACCGGGGCACCGTAGTGCTCGATGGCCTTCTCGACGGCGACGACCGCGCGGTCGACTCCGGCGCAGTAGCCGCGGGGCGCGGCGAGGAGGACGCGCTTGCGGCCCTCGACGGGGACGTCGCGCAGACGCCCTGTGGCGCGGGGCATGCGCGGCATGGGCAGGCTGATCGGGACTTGGCTCACCCCCTGATTCTACGTGGTGCATCCTGTGCCCGGGCCGTCCCGGTGTCGGACCCGTCCCGTACCGTTGTCGTCGCGGGAGGGCACTCCCGCTCCCCCCGTCCCTCCGAGCAGAGGCAGCGATGACCGACGCCCCACCCACCGCCGACGCACCCTGGCCGGTCGGCCTGCTCGCCAGCAAGATCAAGGGCTGGATCGAGCGCCTCGGGACCGCGTGGGTCGAGGGCGAGATCACCCAGTGGGGCGCGTCCGGCGGCAACGTCTACGGGAAGCTGAAGGACCTGTCCGGAGACGCGACGGTCGGCTTCACCGTCTGGTCGTCGGTGCGGAGCCGCCTCCCGGCCGACCTCAAGCAGGGCGATCGGGTCATCGCGCTGGTGAAGCCCAACTACTGGGTCAAGGGCGGCACGCTCTCGATGCAGGTCTTCGAGATGCGCCACGTCGGCCTGGGCGATCTGCTGGAGAAGCTCGAGCGGCTCCGCCGGCAGCTCGCGTCGGAGGGGCTGTTCGACGCCTCCCGCAAGAAGCCGCTGCCGTTCCTCCCGCACGGCGTGGGCCTCATCACCGGCAAGGACTCGGACGCCGAGAAGGACGTGCTGCGGAACGCGCAGCTGCGCTGGCCGGCGGTGCGCTTCCGGGTGGTCCACTCGGCCGTGCAGGGCGACCGGACGGTCCCGGAGGTGCTCTCGGCCCTGCGGACCCTCGAGGCCGACGACAGCATCGACGTGATCGTGATCGCCCGCGGAGGCGGCGACTTCCAGAACCTGCTCGGCTTCAGCGACGAGGCGCTCGTGCGCGCCGTCGCCGCCTGCTCCACTCCGGTCGTCAGCGCGATCGGCCACGAGGCCGACCGCCCGCTGCTCGACGACGTCGCCGACCTGCGCGCCTCCACTCCCACCGACGCCGCGAAGAGGGTCGTGCCCGACGTCTCCGACGAGCTGCTGCGCGTGCAGCAGGCCCGGCTGCGGATGACCGGCCGCGTGAGCGGGCTCGTCTCGCACGAGATCGACCGGCTCTCGCAGCTGCGCTCGCGGCCGGTGCTCGCCCAGCCGCACGTGCTGGTCGACCGGCACTCCGAGGAGCTGACCCGCTGGGTCGCGCGCGGCGCCGAGCTGGTGGACCGCCGCCTCGAGCGCGCGCACCTCGAGGTCGAGCGCCTGCACGGCCACCTGCGCGCCCTCTCCCCCCAGCACACCCTCGACCGCGGCTACGCGATCGTCCAGAACGCGGCCGGGCACGTCGTCCGGGCGCCCGGTGACGCGCCGGCCGGCGGCGCACTCGTCCTCACGCTCGCGGAGGGGGCCGTCGGCGCCCGCTCCGAGGGGCCTACCGGCGATCCCGCCGGCCGGTCCTGAGCCCGCCGCGCCACCCGTCCCCCTCAGCCCCGATCGATAGGATCAGACCCATGCCCGACTCCCCCGACGCCCCGGCGACCGACTCCGACGTCTCGGGATTCTCCTACGAGCAGGCGCGCGACGAGCTCGTCCGCGTCGTGTCCGAGCTCGAGCAGGGCAGCTCCACCCTCGAGCGCTCGCTCGCCCTGTGGGAGCGCGGCGAGGCCCTCGCCGCCCGCTGCGAGGAGTGGCTGATCGGAGCACGCGCCCGGCTGGACGCGGCCCGCTCCGGAGGGGCGGCCGCCGGATGAGCCGCGCGAAGCCCGCGCGGGTCGTCGCCGAGCTCGGGCGCCCGGAGACGGCGGCCGAAACGGCCGCACGCAAGGCCGAGAACTCCCGGCTCTACCGTCAGCGCAAGACGGTCAACAACCTCGTCTTCTCGCTGCTCGCGACCGTCGGCGCCGTAGCGCTCATCGTCCTGCTCGTCCCCCGCGGCGACACCGTGGAGCTCTCCTCGGTCGACGTCCCCCGCGTCGCCGCACAGGTCCAGCTGGGCGAGGAGCAGACGCTCGCCGTGCCCTCCCTGCCCGACGGCTGGAAGGCCAACGCGGCCGAGCTCCGCCGCGAGAACGGCACCGACTACTGGTACGTCGGCCTGATCACCCCGAAGGCGGGCTACATCGGCCTGAGCCAGGGGCTCGACGCGGACGCGGCCTGGGTCGCGACGCAGCTCGACCGCCGGGCGGCGACCGGCGTCGAGACGATCGACGGCCGCGACTGGACCGTCTACGACCACCGCGACTCCGGCGACGACACCGGCAACACGCCCTACGCACTCGAGACGACGGAGGGCTCCAGCACCTACCTCGTCTACGGCACGGCCCCGACGGACGAGATCCGCCTGGTCGTGGACGCCATCACCCCGCAGATCGGCCAGGAGGAGTCCCGATGAGCCTCGGAACCAGCAGCACCGTCCCCCGCGAGTCCCGCCCGCCGGCGTGGGTCTGGAAGGAGATGCTCCGCGGCAACCAGCGCTTCGTCGCCGGCGAGCCCCGCCATCCCCGCCAGGACGTCGAGCGCCGCGCCGAGCTCGCCGCCGCTCAGGCCCCGCTCGCCGCGCTCTTCGGCTGCAGCGACTCCCGCCTCGCGGCCGAGATCATCTTCGACCTGGGGCTCGGCGACCTCTTCGTCGTCCGCAACGCCGGCCAGGTGATCGCCGACTCCATCATCGGCTCGCTGGAGTACGGCGTCGCCGTTCTCGGCGTGAAGGTGCTGCTCGTGCTCGGCCACGACGAGTGCGGAGCGGTCCGGGCAGCGATCCAGTCGCAGGCGCCCGGCGCCGAGCGGCTCCCCCCGCACATCGAGCACCTGATCGAGCCGATCATCCCCGCGGTGCGCCGCCTCGTGGGTGCTCAGCCGGACGGCCGCGTGCTCGTCGACCCGTCGGCGACCGACGCGCTGGCCGTCGGCCGCGAGCACCTGCGCGACACGGTCGCCGAGCTGCTCCAGCGCTCCCCGCTGATCGCCGACGCTGTCGCGACCGGGCGGCTCGCCCTCGTCGGCGCCAACTACCGGCTCTCGGACGGCACCGTGATGTCCGATGTCGTGCTCGGCATCGATCCGCTCGAGCTCAGCCCCTACGTCTCCGAGCTGGAGCGCGACTCCGGCTCGGCCTCCTCCGCCGCCGCTCCGAGCGCGGTGGGATCGGATCCCGCGTGAGCGGCTCCGGACAGCACAGCACCAACCGATCAGACAAGGACGAACACAGCGTGGTGGATCACTCCCCGACCGACGACTCAGGCGACTTCCGCATCGAGCACGACACGATGGGCGAGGTGCGGGTCCCCCGCGACGCCCTCTACGCCGCGCAGACCCAGCGGGCGGTCGAGAACTTCCCGATCTCCGGTGCGGGCCTCGAGCCTGCCCAGATCGCGGCCCTCGCCCGCATCAAGAAGGCGGCGGCGCTGGCCAACGCCGAGCTGGGCGTGCTCGACGCCGACATCGCCAGGGCGATCGCCGACGCGGCCGACCTCGTCGTCGAGGGCGGCTACGACGCGCACTTCCCGATCGACGTCTACCAGACCGGCTCGGGCACGTCCTCGAACATGAACATGAACGAGGTGCTGGGCTCGCTGGCGACCACGGCCCTCGGCCGCACCGTGCACCCGAACGACCACGTCAACGCCTCGCAGTCCTCCAACGACGTGTTCCCCACCTCGGTCCACGTCGCCGTCACCGGCGCGCTCATCGAGTCGCTGATCCCCTCGCTCGAGCAGCTCGCCGAGTCGCTCGAGGTCAAGGCGGAGCAGTGGGCCGAGGTCGTCAAGGCCGGCCGCACCCACCTGATGGACGCCACCCCGGTCACGCTCGGCCAGGAGTTCGGCGGCTACGCCGCGCAGATCCGCCTCGGCATCGAGCGCGTGCAGTCGGCGCTCCCCCGCGTCGCCGAGGTCCCGCTCGGCGGCACCGCGGTCGGCACCGGGATCAACACCCCCGCCGGATTCCCGCAGAAGGTCATCGCGCGCCTCGCGGAGGAGACGGGCCTGCCCGTCACCGAGGCCCGCAACCACTTCGAGGCCCAGGGCGCGCGGGACTCGCTGGTCGAGGCCTCCGGAGCGCTGCGCGTGCTCGCGGTGAGCCTGACCAAGATCAACAACGACCTCCGCTGGATGGGCTCCGGCCCCAACACCGGCCTCGGAGAGCTGCGGATCCCCGACCTCCAGCCCGGATCCTCGATCATGCCCGGCAAGGTGAACCCGGTGATCCCGGAGGCCGTCCTCATGGTCTGCGCGCGCGTGATCGGCAACGACGCCACCATCGCCTGGGCGGGCGCCTCGGGCGCCTTCGAGCTCAACGTCGCGATCCCCGTCATGGGGACGGCGCTGCTGGAGTCGATCCGCCTGCTCGCGAACTCCGCCGTGCTGCTCGCCGACAAGACCGTCGACGGCCTCGAGGCCGACGTCGAGCACGCCCGCGCCCTCGCCGAGTCCTCCCCCTCGATCGTCACGCCGCTCAACAAGGTGATCGGCTACGAGGCCGCCGCCAAGGTCGCGAAGAACTCGGTCGCCAAGGGGATCACCGTCCGAGAGTCGGTCGTCGACCTCGGCTTCGTCGAGCGCGGCGAGGTGACGGAGGAGCAGCTCGACAGCGCCCTCGACGTCATGTCGATGACCCACCCCGGCTGAGCCCGGCCCTCCGACGGCCCGTCCCTGCGCTCGGCGCGGAGGCGGGCCGTCAGAGCACCAGCCAGAACCCCGCGAGCAGGAACGGTCCGAACGCGACCCGTCCGCGGACGCGCAGCACGAGCACCCACAGCCCCGCCACCGCGAAGCCGACAGCGGGCGCGGCGACGACCTGCTCGGGTCCGAGAGCCGCGAGCGGCGGTGAGAGGGCCGCCTGGAGCTTCACGTCGCCGAGGCCCAGCCCGCCCGCCGCATGCAGCACGCCCAGGCACAGCACCGTCGCGAGGACGGCGAGAAGCGTCCCCGCCGTGGGCGCGAGGACGGCTCCGACCACCAGCAGCGGGAGCGTGACCGCGTTCGGGAGCCGGTGCCCGCGCACGTCCGCCAGCACCAACGGCACGCTCGCGAGCGCCACCGGGACGAGGCCGGGCGCCCGACCCAGGTGCGGGGCCCCGATCAGGAGGAGCACCAGGGCGCCGAGGAGCAGGGCGGCCCGGTCGAGTAGAGATCCGCGGAGCATCCGCCGAGACTAGGGGGCACCGCCCTCGGGGCGTCGGAGTTCTCCACAGGGCGGCCCGCAGGTGTGCTCGGGCGGCGGCGGGTCCCTCCCCGGCCTCAGTCGCGCGGAGGCAGCGGTCCCAGCAGGAGCGACGCCCAGGCGCCGTGAGCCGACGCGTCGTCGGAGGGGTGGAACTGCCCGGCGAGCACGTCTCGGTAGAGGCGACCGAGCTCCGACCGGCGCTGGTACGCCGCGCCGCCCGCGATCCGGACGGCGCTCTCGACCACGCGGAGCGCTCCTTCCGTGGTGCGGATCTTCACCCCGACCAGCGAGGGGAACCAGCGCGCGCCGCGGTCGACGAGCGCGTCCACGTCGGCCGCCGCCGAGCGCAGGGGCGCCTCGAGCCCGTCGAGCAGCATCCCGGTCTCAGCCACCCGGTGCCGCACCTCGGGGTCCTCCGCCAGTGGCCGCCCTCCCGCCCGGAGGGAGGCCCGTCGGCGGACGGAGGCGACGGCGAGCTCGAGCGCGCGCTGCGCGACACCGAGGTAGACCGAGGAGATCAGCAGCTCGAAGGCCGCGAAGACGGCGAAGACGAAGGGGTCGGCGGTCGGTCCGACGGGCAGCGAGCGGATCATCCGCTCGGCCGGGACGACGACGCCGTCGAGCACCGTCGTGCGGCTCTGGGTCGCCCGCATGCCGAGCGTGTCCCAGTCGTCGCGGACCTCGAGCCCGGCGACCGGCGAGTCCGGGCGCTCACGGTGCACGAAGCCGTGCACGAGCCGCGGCTCCGACCCGCTGTCGTCGCGGCCGAACACGCCGAGCCGCGTCCAAGCGGGCGCGAGGGAGGTGAAGACCTTCGTGCCGGTGAAGCGGTAGCCGCCGTCCCCGAGCGGCTCCGCCCGCGTCAGCGAGTCCGAGAGCACCAGGTCGTTGCCCGCCTCGCTGTTGCCGAAGGCGAAGACGTGACCCGCCGCGGCGTCGACGAGGACCGAGCGGAGGGAGTCGTCGCCCCGCTCGAGCAGGAGTCGCGCGATCCCGGTCCAGACCAGGTGCATGTTGACGGCGAGCGCGGTCGCGGGCGCGGCGGTCGCGAGGCGCGTCTGCTCGGCGGCCGCCTGCTCCAGGCCGAGGCCGGCACCGCCGAGCTCCTCGGGGACGAGCAGCGCCAGGTACCCGATCGAGCGCAGCTCCTCCAGGTCGTCCGCGCAGAACGCGTTGCGCTCGTCGTAGTCGGCCGCGCGGGTGCGGAAGCGCTCGAGGAGCGCATCGTCGAGGATGCTCACCCGTCCACGCTACGCCCCGGTGCCCTGCAGGGACGCGCCCGGCCAGGGGATCCTCGGATCCCACGGGCCGGACGCACGGCGAGCCCGTCAGGCGAGCTCGTTCGACTCCAGCATCTCGGTGACCAGAGCGGCGATCGCCGAGCGCTCGGAGCGGGTCAGCGTGACGTGCGCGAACAGCGGGTGGCCTTTCAGCGTCTCGATCACGGAGGCGACCCCGTCGTGCCGGCCGACCCGGAGGTTGTCGCGCTGCGCCACGTCGTGGGTCAGCACCACCCGGGAGTTCTGCCCGACCCGCGAGAGCACCGTGAGCAGGACGTTCCGCTCCAGCGACTGCGCCTCGTCGACGATCACGAACGCGTCGTGCAGCGAGCGCCCGCGGATGTGCGTGAGCGGCAGCACCTCGAGCATCCCGCGCTCGATCACCTCGTCGAGCACGTTCTGCGACACCAGCGCCCCGAGCGTGTCGAAGACCGCCTGCGCCCAGGGGTTCATCTTCTCGGCCGCGTCGCCGGGCAGGAAGCCGAGGTCCTGGCCGCCCACCGCGTAGAGCGGCCGGAAGACCATGATCTTCTTGTGCTGGCGCTTCTCCAGCACCGCCTCCAGGCCCGCGCAGAGCGCCAGCGCCGACTTGCCGGTGCCGGCCCTGCCGCCGAGCGAGACGATGCCGACCTCCGGGTCGAGCAGCAGGTCGATCGCGAGCCGCTGCTCCGCCGACCGCCCGTGCAGGCCGAACACGTCCTTGTCGCCGCGGACCAGCGTGATCTGCCGCTTGCCGGTGACCCTCGCGAGAGCGGAGCCGCGGTCGGAGTGGACGACGAGTCCGGTGTTGACCGGGATGTCGGCCACGACGTCCGTGAAGAGCCGCTCGCGGTCGTAGAGCTCGCTCATCGCGTCGCCGCCGAGCGTCACGTCGTCCATGCCGGTCCAACCGGACTCGGGGGCCTGCTCGGCCAGGTACTCCTCCGCGGCGAGGCCGATGGAGGCGGCCTTCACGCGCATCGGCATGTCCTTGGACACGACGGTCACCGCGGCGCCCTCGCTCTGCAGGTTGAGCGCGACGGCGAGGATCCTCGCGTCGTTGTCGCCCATCTGGAGCCCGCTCGGCAGCACCGACATGTTCGAGTGGTTGAGCTCGACGCGGAGCGTGCCGCCCCGGCCGACGGCGATGGGGAAGTCGAGGCGCTCGTGCTGCACGCGCAGCTCGTCGAGGCGGCGCAGGGCCTGCCGGGCGAAGTAGCCGATCTCGGGATCGTTGCGCTTCCCCTCGAGCTCGCTGATGACGACGATCGGCAGCACGACGGCGTGCTCCGCGAACCGGAACATCGAGGACGGATCCGACAGCAGTACCGAGGTGTCCAGGACGTAGGTGCGGAGGAGCTGATCGGCCGGATCCGAGGAGCCGTGCTGGACACGGCGGTGGACGCCGCCCTGCGTCCCGGTCTGCGGATCCATGCCCTGGGGAACTGTCACGACGACTCTCCACACTCCGGGGGCCGGAGCCCCCGGCTCATGTCCTCGAGCCGGCCTCATCGGTGCGTGTCGTGCACCGCGCAGTGTCCCTTCGGCGTCTGCGCGATGTCGAGCCGTACTTCTGTGGCCGTCTCGACCAGGCGCTGTACCTGATGACTCGAACCTAACCCGGCGAATGACATCCGTGTGCTTCTCACCGCTACGAATGTGTAACCAGTGTGTGAACGCGCGGAATCCGGCCTAGTAGTCGATGCTCGTGGCCGACGAGATCAGGGCGGCGCGGAGCAGCGCGAGGGTCGCGTCGGTGGTGCCGGCGTGCGCGCTGAAGCGGACGGTGCTCGGACGCAGGCGCGCGGTGACGCCGTGCGCGGCGAGGGAGGCTGCCAGCGGGGCCAGCTCCTCCGGCTCCGGCTCGACGACCACGATGCCGGCGCGCTCGTGCTCGCCGCGGGAACCCACGACCGCCAGTCCGAACTCGTCCGCGAGGTCGACGATCGCGCTGACCCGCTCCGCCACGAGCGCGGCGATCGTCGACTGCCCGACCGCGGCGACCTCCTCCAGCGCCGACGCGAGCCGGGCCTGGGCGATCGGGTCCGGGTTGCTGATGCTGAAGGCGCGGGCGTCGCCGCGCGGCGGAGCCACCTCGTCCCACGGCTCCGCCTGCTCCGATCCCGTCCAGCCCGAGAGCACCGGGGTCAGCCGCGACAGCGCCCGCTCGCTGAGCGCGAGGAAGCCCGTCCCCCAGCCGGCGCGGAGCCACTTCTGGCCGCCGGTGACGACCACGTCCGCCAGCTCGTAGGGCGCGTCGACGACGCCGAAGCCCTGGATCGCGTCGAGGACGAGCATCCGGTCGCCGATCACGTCGCGGATCGCCGCGACGTCCGCGAGGTAGCCGGTGCGGGAGTCGACCAGGCTCACCGCGACGGTCGTCACGTCGTCCGTGAGCTGCTCGCGGACCGCCTCCGGCGTCACCCGTCCCTGCTCGGTCCGCAGCCAGCGGGGCTCCACCGAGCCGAGAGCCTGCGCCGAGCGCACCGCCGCGAACGGCAGGCTCGGGAACTCCGCGGCCGACAGCAGCACCGCGCCCGAGGCGCCGAACAGCGCGTGCAGGAGGCCGGTCGAGGTGTTGGGCTGGAAGACGACGCGGTCGCTGGGGACGCGCACGAGCGCCGCCGCCGCCTCCCGGACGCGCTCGTCCTGCCGGAACAGCTCGTCGAGGGTGCCGCTGCGCGCGCGCACCAGCAGCTCGACGGCCGCCTCCTGCTCGGCGGCGACGGTCGCCGAGAGCGGGCCCACCCGGCCGAAGTCGAGGTACCCGGTCTCCTCGCCGAAGCCGGCGAGGTAGTCCTCGGTCGTGGTGGAGGTGGCCTCGTTCGAGCTCATGCCGGCCCTTCCGGTCGGTGGTGCGGCAGGAGCCGCGAGGTCAGCTGCCGAAGCGGCGGTGCCGTCCGGCGTAGTCGCGGAGCGCGCGGAGGAAGTCGACCTCGCGGATGTCGGGGCCGAGCGCCTCCATGAAGTAGAACTCGCTGTGCGCGCTCTGCCAGAGCATGAAGTCGGAGAGGCGCTGCTCCCCCGAGGTGCGGATGACCAGATCGGGGTCGGGCTGCCCGCTGGTGTACAGGTGCTCGCCGATGAGCTCCGGGGTCAGCAGGCCCGCGACGTCCTCGATGGAGGAGCCGCGCTTGCCGTGCTCCTCCAGGATGCTCCGCACGGCCTGGGCGATCTCGTGCCGCCCGCCGTAGCCGACCGCGAGGTTGACGTGCAGGCCCGTGTGGGAGGCGGTGCGCGCCTCCGCCGTGTCGAGCGCGGCCACGAGCGAGGGCGGGAGGCCCTCGTCGGAGCCGACGTGCTGCACGCGCCAGTCGGGCTGCTGGGAGACCTCCTCGGCGAGGTCGGCGATGATCGCGATCAGCTCGGTCAGCTCGCTGCTGTCGCGGCCGACGAGGTTGTCCTGCGAGAGCAGGTAGAGGGTGACGTGGCGCACACCGAGCTCGTCGCACCACTGCAGGAACTCGTGCACCTTGGCGGCTCCGGCCCGGTGGCCGTGCGCGGCGGTCTCGAGGGCCCGCTGCCGCGCCCAGCGCCGGTTGCCGTCGATGATCATCGCGACGTGGTTCGGCAAGGAGTCGGGGGGAAGGCTCGAGCGGAGGCGCTTCTTGTAGACGCCGTAGAGGAGGTCCCTTCCCACAGGCAGTCTCGGCTTCGGCACAGTGACACGGTAGTCGACCCGGGGCGCTCCTCGAAGCCCGGCGGCGCTCGGCGTCGGCCCGGGACGGCGTCGTAGTCTGTCCGGCATGAGCCAGCGGCCGACGCCTCCCCCGTCCGATCCCCGCGCCCGCACCGACCGCGGCGGAGACGCCGTCGGAGCGGACCGCCCGGACCTGCCCGCCCTCCCCCTCGTCGAGGACGCGATCGAGCACGACTCCTCGGCGGAGGTCCGGCCGACCTGGCGCGGCTGGATCCACGCCGGCCTCTTCCCGCTCGCGATCGTCGCCGGAGTGGTGCTGATCGTGGTCGCGGAGGGGACCGCGGCGAAGTGGGCGGCCGCGGTGTTCGCGACCACGTCGCTCCTGCTCTTCGGCAACTCCGCTCTGTACCACCGCTTCGACTGGAAGCCGCGGACGAAGATGATCCTCAAGCGGATCGACCACGCCAACATCTTCCTGCTGATCGCCGGCACCTACACGCCGCTGGCCGTGCTCGCCCTGCCGCCCGCGCAGGGCACGCTCCTGCTGGTCCTGGTCTGGGCGGGGGCGCTGCTCGGGATCGGCTTCCGCGTCTTCTGGATCGGCGCGCCGCGCTGGCTCTACGTGCCGCTCTACCTGCTGCTGGGCTGGGCGGCCGTGATGTACCTCGGTCCGCTCTTCGAGGCCAGCGCGACGATGATGGTGCTCGTCCTCGTCGGCGGGCTCTGCTACTCCGCGGGCGCCGTCATCTACGGGATCAAGAAGCCCAACCCGGTCCCGGGCGTCTTCGGCTTCCACGAGATCTTCCACGCGCTCACTGCCGTAGCGTTCCTCTGCCACTGGACGGCGGCGCTGATCGTCTCGCTCCACCCCGCGTACAACGCCTAGCGGGGCCGGGGCCCACCGCTGCGGGCCGGGCTCAGCCCTCGCTGCGCTCCGCCTCCTCGGCGTCGAGCCGCTCCTTCACCTGGGCGGTGTAGGTGGTCCGCCGCACGCGCCGGACCATGTCGAGCGCGAGGAGGACGGCGGCCAGAGCGATCACGAGCATCGTGATGAATCCGAAGAGGCCCGGCGTGACCGTGTCCTCGTTGAACTCGGGGCCGGGGGTCGGCACCGTCGTGGAGGCGAGGACGACGGCGCGCTGGGCGCCCTCGAGCAGCGCGGCGATCACGCGCGCACCTCGTCGGCGACGACGACGCCGGAGCCGTCGGGCTCCGGGGACACCGGGGCGTCCCCCGAGGGCTCGGGGTCGGGAGCGATCGGCGGGACGACCGCGGTCGGGCCCGGGGCGAGCTCGGCCAGGTCGAGACCGGCGAAGAGATCCGTCTCGGGCGTCGGCGCGTCGACCCGGCTCTCGACGAGCTGGAAGTCGTCGGTCGGCCAGGCGGCGTCGATCGCCTCGTGCGGGAGGAAGAAGAAGGTGTTGTCCGGAGCGACCTGGCTGGCGTGGGCCAGCAGGGCCGCATCGCGCCGATCGTGGAAGCCGGAGATCACGACCCGCGTGGTCGCGAGATACGGGGTGTCCTCGTTCCAGCGCTTCATCTCCTCGAAGACCGACAGGCGCGGGTCCTCCGGGTCGATCGAGCGCAGGTGCTCGGCGATCGCCCGCAGCTTCTGGCCGCTGAAGACGCGGTCGTAGTACAGCTTCGAGATCGACCACGGAGCGCCCGTGCCCCGGTACTCCTCGGCGAGGCCCGCCGCGCGGTACGCCTCGACGGCGACCTGGTGGGCGCGGATGTGGTCGGGGTGCGGGTAGCCGCCGTTCTCGTCGTAGCTGATGATCACGTGCGGCCGGAACCGGCGGACCAGGCGCACGAGCGGAGCGGCGGCCGTGGCGAGCGGCAGACCCGCGAACGACGCGGCGTCGACCTTCCCGTCCTCGGGCATGCCGGAGTCGACGAAGCCGAGCCAGGCGTGCTCGACGCCGAGCGCCTCGCGAGCGGCCGCCATCTCGTACCGGCGGAGGCCGCCGATGTCGCGCTCGGCGTGCGCGCGGGCCTCGAGGCCCTCGTTCAGCACGGAGCCGGCCTCGCCTCCGGTGCAGGAGACCACCATGACCTCGGCGCCCCGCGAGGCGTAGGCGGCCAGCGTCGCCGCGCCCTTGCTCGACTCGTCGTCAGGATGGGCGTGCACGGCGAGGAGGCGCGGAGTGTCCCGCACCTCCGAATCGACGGAGACCTCGACGGCCTGGGACACGATCGCTCGATTCCTCGGGGTTTAATGGGATCGGCGCTCCCGTCCGCGAAGGACGCGCGCCACCCCTTCAGAGTAGACGCATCACCCAGGGAGTTCCGTGGCCGCCCGCACGTCCGAGAGCGTCGAGGGAGCCGCCGCGCCCGCGCTCGATCCGGACGCCGTCCGCGCCGCCGGACCCCTCGCCACCCGCTACGGCCGCACGACGCGCACCCGCCGCGGCAACCGCTGGCTCTTCGGCGGCGTCGCGCTCGCCTTCGTCGCCGTCTTCGCCGCCTGGGTCGTCTGGGCCGGACTCGACGGAGCACGCGGAGGAGTGGACGTCCAGGACACCGCGCACCAGGTCGTCGACGACCGCACCGTCACCGTCTCCTTCGACCTCACCGCGCCCGTCGGCCGCGAGGTCGCCTGCGCGGTCCAGGCCCTCAACGAGCAGTCCGCCGTGGTCGGCTGGCTGGTCGTGGAGTACCCCGCCACGACGGAGCGCTTCCGCTCCTACACGGAGACCGTCCGCACCACCGAGCTCGCGAACACAGGTTTGATCTCCTCCTGCTGGCTCCCGTAGGCTTGCCCGAAGCCCTGACGGACTCGTCGGGGCCTCGCCATTCCCACCGCCGCCTGACGCCGGCCGTCCCCACCGCCGGACGCGGACACCTCCGCACGGTGCTGCCGGGCGCCGCGAGCGCGGCCCGCAGAGCAGGAGCCCACCATGGCCGACCAGTCACAGGTGACCTGGATGACCCAGGAGTCGTACGACCGCCTCGAGGCGGAGCTCACCGAGCTGTCCACCAACGGACGCGAGGAGATCGCCAAGCGCATCGAGGTCGCCCGCGAGGAGGGCGACCTGAAGGAGAACGGCGGCTACCACGCCGCGAAGGACGAGCAGGGCAAGATCGAGGCCCGCATCCGCCAGCTGACCTCCCTCCTCCGCGAAGCCGAGATCGGCACGCCCCCCGAGAGCCACGGAGTCGTCGAGGCCGGCACCATCATCACCGCCGAGATCGCCGGCGACGAGTCCCGCTTCCTCCTCGGCAACCGCGAGATGGCGGGCGAGAGCGACCTCGACGTCTACAGCCCCCAGAGCCCCCTCGGATCGGCGATCATGGGCCTGAACGTCGGCGACACCGCCCGCTTCACGGCCCCCAACGGGCGGGAGATCGAGGTCCGCGTCGCCAACGTCGAGACCTGGTCCGGCCACTGATCGCACGTCGCGGCGCTCTCCGCGGCGTTGTCGTCGGGCGCGATACCGCCGGTATCGCTTCCTCCTCCGCCTTGCGGAGAACGCCGCGACGCACGATCAGCCCTCTCTGAACGGGAGCGGGGCGCCGACTTCGCGGCGACGACGTCGGGCGCGATACCGCCGGTATCGCTTCCTCCTCCGCCTTGCGGAGAACGCCGCGACGCACGATCAGCCCTCTCCAGACGGGGGGGGGCGCCGGCTTCGCGGCGACGACGTCGGGCGCGATACCGCCGGTATCGCTTCCTCCTCCGCCTTGCGGAGAACGCCGTGACGCACGATCAGCCCTCTCCAGACGGGGGGGGCGCCGGCTTCGCGGCGACGACGTCGGGCGCGATACCGCCGGTATCGCTTCCTCCTCCGCCTTGCGGAGAGCGCCGTGACGCACGATCAGCCCTCTCCGAACGGGAGCGCCGCGCAGGCTTCGCGGCGACGGCGAGGGCGCGAGATCGCCGGTACCGGCTTTGTCCTCCGCTTTGCGGAGAACATTGCGGCGCCCTCGAGCGGTCAGTTGCGGGAGATGCGGGGGGCGTAGCCGGCGTCGGTGAGGACCTGGATGACGCGGTCGGCGTGCTCGGGGCCGCGGGTCTCGACGCTGATCTCGATCTCGACCTCGCTGATCTGCAGGCCCCGGCCGTGCCGGGTGTGCAGCACCTCGACCACGTTCGCGTTCGCCTCCGAGATGAGCTCCGCGATGCGCGACAGCTGCCCCGGACGATCCGGCAGACCGATGCTCATCTTGAGGTAGCGCTCCGACGCGGCCAGGCCCCGGCTGATCACCCGCTCCATCATCAGCGGATCGATGTTGCCGCCCGACAGGATGACCGCGGTCGCTCCGGCGTCGCGGATCTTCCCCGTCAGGATCGCCGCGATGCCCACCGCGCCCGCGGGCTCCACCACGAGCTTCGCCCGCTCCAGCAGCACCAGCAGAGCCCGGGCGATGTCGTCGTCCTCGACGGTGACGACCTCGTCCACCATCTCGCGGACGATCGCGAAGTTCAGCTGCCCCGGCTTCGCCACGGCGATGCCGTCGGCGATCGTCGGAGAGATCGTGATCGCGGTCGGCTCACCGCTCGCGAGCGAGAGCGGGTACGGCGCCGCGTTGGCCGCCTGCACGCCGATGACGCGGAGCGTGCGCCCCTCCTCGGCCGCCTTCTGCTTGGCCGCCGAGGCGACCCCGGCGATGAGGCCGCCGCCGCCGATGGGCACCACGATGGTCTCGACAGCGGGGGCCTGCTCGAGGATCTCGAGGCCGACCGTGCCCTGGCCGGTGATCACGTCGGGGTGGTCGTAGGGAGGAACGAAGACCGCGCCCGTGCGCTCGGCGAACTCCGCCGCCGCCGCGAGCGCCTCGTTGAAGATGTGGCCGCTCAGCACCACGTCCGCGCCGTAGTCGCGGGTGGCTGCGAGCTTGGGCAGCGCGACGCCGATCGGCATGAAGATCGTGGCCTTGATCCCCAGCTCCCGCGCCGCGTAGGCGACGCCCTGCGCGTGGTTGCCGGCCGAGGCCGCCACGACTCCGCGGGCCCGCTCCTCCGGGGTGAGCCGCGACATCCGAAACACCGCTCCGCGGATCTTGTAGGAGCCGGTGCGCTGGAGGTTCTCGCACTTGAGGAACACGGGCGAGCCGAGGACCTGCGCGAGGAAGGTGCTCGTCTCCATGGGGGTGGCGGCGATGACGGGGGCGAGGACGGCGCGGGCCGCCTCGAACTCGTGGAGGGCGGGTCCGACGACGCGGCTAGTCTGCATGCTCTGCGGCAACTCTCTCGGGGGTTCGGGTCGGCGAGCGCCAGGCTCCGCTCGCGACGTACTTGACCATGACGTTGAGTGTGGCCACGACGGGCACCGCGAAGAAGGCGCCGGCGATGCCGCCGATGATCGAGCCTCCGGCCACAGCGAGCACGACGGCCAACGGGTGGACCTTGACCGCCGACCCCATGATCAGCGGCTGGAGGATGTGGCCCTCGAGCTGCTGCACCGCGAGGACGACGATCAGCAGGAAGAGCGCGATCAGCGGTCCGTTGTAGACCAGCGCGATGAAGACGGCCAGCGCCCCCGTCACCACGGCGCCGATGACCGGCACGAAGGAGCCGAGGAAGACGAGCACGCCGATCGGGATGGCCAGCGGGACGCCGAGGAGGAAGGAGCCGAGGCCGATGCCGACCGCGTCGACGAAGGCGACCAGGATCTGCACCTTCACGAAGTTGGTCAGCGTCACCCACCCTGCGCGACCGGCGCCGTCGACGGCTCCGCGGGCGCGGCGCGGGAAGAGGCGGACGACCCAGCTCCAGATGTTCGGCCCGTCGATCAGGATGAACAGCGTCGAGAAGAGGGTGAGCAGCACGCCCGTCAGCAGGTGGCCGACGGTCGAGCCGACGCTGAGCGCGCCGCTGACCAGCATCCCCGAGTCCTGCTGCAGGGCCGTGAGGGCCTGCTGCGCGTACTGGTTGATGTCGGTCTCGGTGAGGTGGAGCGGCGACTCGAGGAGGAAGGCCTTGAAGTCGTCGTAGGACTGCACCGTCTGCCGGCTGAGGTCGTCGAAGCCGGAGTAGACCTGGGTGACGACGAGGAAGAGGAGCCCGCCGATCACCACGACGATCCCCAGCTCCGCCAGGACGACGGCGGCCCACTTGGGCCAGCGGTGGCGCTGGAGGAAGCTCGAGAACGGCACGAGCAGGGCGGCGATCACGATCGCGAGCAGGAGCGGGATGACGATCAGCCGCAGCTCGATGACGAGCAGCACCAGCACCGCGAGCGCCGCGACCACGACGAGGACGCGCCAGGCCCAGGCGCCGGCGATGCGCATCCCGTCGCTCACGAAGGCCGAATCGGCGACGGGAGCGGGCCGGGAGGGGGCGGCCGGGGCGACGGGCGCGGCGGGCTGGACGGCGCGCGGGCCGGAGTTGCGGCGGGACCTGCCGAGTCTCATCTGCCCAGACTAGGCCCCGGCGCATACCCCGCGCGGTATCCCCGGGGAGTGCTCATGCGGCGTCGCCGACCGCCGCCTGCTCCGGTGCCGGACCGACCGCGACCGGGCGCCGCGCGGGCAGCACGCCGACCCGCTCCCCCGGCTCGAGGCGGTGCCCCGACGCGTGCTGGACGGTGACCTCCTCGCCCGTCGATAGCCGGACGGTCGAGCGCCGCACCGGCCCCAGGAAGCTCGAGGCGAGGACGACTCCGGGCAGGGAGTCGGGAGCGCCGTCGGCCACGACGGCGAGGTCCTCGGGGCGGAGGAACACCGACACGGGTCCGTCGGCCGCCGCCGCGTCGACGAGCGGCAGGCGCACACCGAGCGCGAGGACCGATCCCGACGAGACCGTCCCCGCGACCACCGTCGAGAGGCCGACGAAGCGGGCCGTGAAGGCGGTCGCCGGGCGCGCGTAGAGGTCCTCCGGTGCACCCAGCTGCTCGATCCGCCCGGCGTTCATCACCGCGACGCGGTCGGCGACGGCGAGCGCCTCCTCCTGATCGTGCGTGACGAAGAACGTGGTGATGCCGATCTCGGACTGCAGGCGCTTGATCTCGTCGCGCAGCTGGACGCGGACCTTCGCGTCCAGTGCCGACAGAGGCTCGTCCAGCAGCAGCACCCGCGGCCGCGTGACGAGGGCGCGCGCGAGCGCCACCCGCTGCTGCTGGCCGCCGGAGAGCTCGTGCGCGTAGCGGTCGCCGAGGGCGCCGAGGCCCGCGACCTCCAGCGCCTCCCCCGCGGCCGCCCGGCGCTCGCGCGCCCCGACTCCCCGGGTGCGCAGCCCGAACTCGACGTTCTCGCGCGCCCGCAGGTGCGGGAAGAGCGAGTACGACTGGAAGACCATGCCCATGTCGCGCTTCGCGACGGGGACGTGGGCGACGTCCTCCTCGTCGACGAGGATCCGCCCCGCGTCGATCCGCTCGAGACCGCTGAGGGCGCGCAGGGCTGTGGTCTTGCCGCAGCCGGAGGGGCCGAGCAGCGCGATGAACTCACCCGGGGTTACGTCGAACGAGACGCCGTCGAGCGCTCGCGCGGAGCCGTAGTGCCGCTCCACGTCGACGAAGAGCACGCGGGCGCCGGGGAGGGTGGGAGCGTTCACGAGGAGCCTTTCGAGGAGCGCGCCCGGCCCGTCGGCAGGCCGATCCGCGCGAGGCGGCCGATCCCGATCAGGAGGGCGAAGGCGAAGAGGAGGGAGAGCAGCGAGAAGATCACGGCGACGTAGGCGTCGGACTTCGACACCTGCACCAGGCCGGTCTGGAGGGTGGTGCGGCTGAGGAGCGAGGCGAGCGTGTACTCGCCGAGAACGACTGCGACGGTGATCAGCGCGGCCGCGACCAGGCCCCGGCGCAGGTTCGGCAGGAGGACCCTCCCGAGCACCGCGAGCGGGCCCGCGCCGAGCGAGCGGGCCGTCTCCGAGAGCGTCACGGCGTCGAGACCGGCGAGGTCCGCCGCCACGGCGCGGTAGGAGTAGGGCAGGACCAGCACCCCGTAGGCGAGAGCGAGCGTCCACGGCGCGGAGCCGGCGAGCTCGGTGACCACGGAGTAGACCGGCGCGAGGCCGACGACGAGGACGATGGCGGGCACGGTCAGCGGGAGCAGGCAGACCAGCTCCAGAGCCCGGCGCAGGCGTGGGAGCCGGATCTCGACGAGCAGCATCGTCGGCACCAGCAGGACCAGGACGATGAGGGCGGTGACGACGGCGAGGACCAGCGAGTTGCCGATCCCCTGGAACAGCGAGCGGTAGGCGCGCTCGTTCTCCGGGTCGAGGATCGCCGTCCAGTGCGAGAGGTCGTGGCCGCCGGCGCCGCGGAGCGTGAACTCCGCCATCGCGACGATCGGGACGGCGAACACCAGCCCGGTGATCACGAGCACCGCCCCGGACAGGAGCCGCGCGGGCCTCATCGCTGCCACCGCCGGGCCCGGCGCTGCAGCAGCGCGTACCCGGACATCAGGACCACCATCATCGCGAGCATCCCGAGCGCGAGGGCGCCCGCGAGGTTCTCGCGGCCCAGCACCGTCTCGCTGACCAGCGCGGCGCGGATCTGAAGCGGGACGATCTGCGCGCCCTGGCTGATCAGCGCCGCCGCGGTGGCGAAGGAGGAGAACGCGTTCGCGAACAGCAGCAGCACGCAGCCGAGGAACGACGGCGCCAGCACCGGGAGGGCCACGTGCAGCCAGTAGCCGAGCCGGCCCCCGCCGAGCACCGCGTTCGCCTCGGCCCACTCCGGGCGCAGACCCTCTAGCGCGGGCAGGAACGTGAGCACCATCAGGGGCACCTGGAAGTAGAGGTAGGGCAGGACGAGCCCGGGAAGCTGGTAGAGCCACACGCCGTCGGCGTAGAGGTCGACGCCCGCTCCCGCGAGGAGGGTGGTCACCAGCCCCTGCACGCCGATCGTCGCGATGAAGGCGAACGCGAGCATCACACCGCCGAACTGCGCAAGGACGCTCGCCGCCGCATCGACGACGGTCCGGAGCGCCCCGCGCGGATCGGAGCCGAGCAGGGCCAGGCACACGACCGCGCCCAGCACCGCGCCGACGACGGCGGTCACGGCCGAGAGCCCGAGCGACGCGCCGAAGGCGGACAGCACGACGGGATCCCCGAGCGCGAGCACGTTCGCCGTGGTGAAGCGGCCGTCTCCGTCCGTGAATCCGGTCGCCACGGCGAGGACCGTGGGGACGGCAAGGAACAGCAGGACGTAGAGCGCGAAGGGGGCGACGCCCAGCACGGCCGGGGTGCCGCGCCGTCCCCGGGGCGCGGACGCCCCGGAGACGGCCTCGGCGGGAGCGGTGGTCACTGGATCGCCGCGGCCCACTTCTCGGCGAGGAGCGACGAGGCCGCCTCGGTCTGCTCCTCCGTGAACTGGACGAGGTCGGAGGGAGCGGCGCCGACGGCGTCGAGCGCGTCCTGGTCGACCGTGCCGGCCTCGGTCATCGCGGCCAGGCGCACCGGGTAGGCGCCGGCGGCGAGGTAGAGGTTCTGCGCGGCGTCGGAGTAGAGGTACTCCTGCCAGAGCCGCGCGGCCGCGGGGTGCGGAGCGTCGGCGTTGACCGCCTGGTTGTAGTAGCTGCCGACGGCGGAGCCCGGGAGGACGGTCGTCGTCCACTCGCGGGTGCCCTCGTTCGCCTTCCCGGCGGCGAGGTTGTTGTAGCTCCAGTCGAAGACGACCGGGGTCTCGCCCGAGGCGATGGTGGCGTCGGTCGGGTCCAGCGGCAGGAAGTTGCCGGCGTCGTTCAGCTTCTCGAAGAAGTCGATCCCCGCCTGGACGTCGTCGGCGGAGCCGCCGGACTGGAGAGCCGCGAGCTGCACTGCGGCCGCGGCGGCTCCCGCCTGGGTCGGGTCGCCGTTGATCGCGACCGAGCCGCGGTAGTCGGCGCCGAGGAGGTCCTCGAGCGACGTGGGCGCAGGCACCGCGGCCGCGTCGAACCCGATCGACATCAGGCCGGTGTAGTCGTTCACCCAGAGGCCCGACTCCTCTTTGTTCCCCTCGGGGATGTCGTCCCAGGACTCGACCTTGTACGGCGCGAACACGTCCGTGTTCGCCAGAGCGACGGCCGGCCCGAGGTCGAACACGTCGGGAGCGGTGTCCTGCCCGGCGAGGTTCTCCGCCGTGCTGATCTCCTCCGCGGAGGAGACGTCGGGGTCGGCGGAGTTCACGGTGATGCCGTACTCGTCCTCGAAGCCGCTGATCAGCTCGCCGTAGTTCGCCCAGGTGTCGGGCAGGGCGATGACGTTGAGCTCGCCCTCGGCCTTCGCCGCCTCGACCAGGGCGTCCAGCCCGCCGAGGTCCGCGGCGGACGTGGCGGACGCCGCGTCCGCGCCGCCGCCGTAGGACGAGGCGGTGGCGCCGCCGGAGCAGGCCGAGAGCGTGAAGACGAGGGCGGTGCCGGCGGCGGCGACCGCGGCGGTGCGCGACAGGCGCTGAATGGTCAGGGGTCCTCCAGGAGTCGGGTGGGCCGCCCCGGTGGGACGGCCTCGGGCACGGTAGGAGCGCCGCGAGACGGCGAGGGAGCGCGGCGGTGAATGCCGGGCGAACGCCGGGGGCCGAATCGGGGACGGCGATGTCGGGGGCGTTCGCTAGCGTGGGCGGACCATGACCGAGCAGCTCTCCCCCGCGCTCGCGCGCCGCATCGCCCTGGCGGCGCAGGGGTTCGGCGTCCCCCGTCCCTCCCGGGTCGACGCGCGCCGGGTGCGCGCCGCCGTAGACCGGATCCGCCCGCTCCAGCTCGACTCGGTGAACGTCTTCGAGCGGAGCCACTACCTGCCGCTGCTCGCGCGGCTCGGCCCGTACGATCGCTCCCTCCTCGACGCAGCGGCCTTCTCCCCCGACGGCCCCTACGTCGAGTAGTGGGCCCACGAGGCCGCCCTCGTCCGCCGCGAGGACCTCCCGCTCTACCGCTGGCGGATGGAGCACTACCGCCGGGTCCGCCTGCCCGAGCACGAGGGCTGGGCCCACGAGAACCGCGCCACCCTCGACTGGCTCCGCGCCGCGCTCGCCGACGGTCCCCTCCGCGCCTCCGAGATCGAGCACGAGGCCAACGTCCGCACGGGCCCCTGGTGGGGCTGGTCCGACATCAAGCGCGGCCTCGAGGTCCTGTTCCGCTGGGGCGAGGTGGTGACGGCGGGGCGCACGCGCTTCGAGCGCTCCTACGGTCTCGCCGAGCGGCTCCTCCCGAGCGCGGTGCTCGATGCCGTCGTGCCCCTCCCCGACGCCGTCCGCGAGCTCGTGCGCCGGGCGGCCCGGGCCCATGGGATCGGCACCCTCGGCGACCTGGCCGATTACCACCGGCTGCTCCAGTCCCCCACGCGCGTCGCGATCGACGAGCTGGTCGAGGCGGGCGAGCTCGAGCGCGTCGAGGTGCGCGGCTGGGAGCGGGGCGGGCGACCCGTGCCGCTCTGGCGGCACGTCGATGCCCGACGCCCCCGCACGCTCCGGGCGGACGCGCTCCTCTCGCCGTTCGACCCCGTGGTCTGGCACCGGCCGAGAGCCGAGCTGTTCTTCGGCTTCCACTACCGGATCGAGATCTACACCCCGGCCGAGCAGCGGGTCCACGGCTACTACGTCCTCCCCGTGCTCCTCGACGACGTGATCGCTGCACGGGTCGACCTCAAGAGCGAGCGCAAGTGCCGGGTCCTCCTCGTGCAGGCCGCCTGGCTCGAGCCGGGGGCCCTGGCCGACACGCCGGAGCGGCTCGCCGCACTGCTGGTCGAGGCGGCGGCCTGGCAGGGCCTCGACGCCGTCGAGGTCGTCGGTCGCGGCGACCTCGCGGCCGCCCTCGCCGCAGCACTGAGGAGGATCGCGTGAGCGCGCCCGGCGGCGTCCTGGCGCTTGCGCTCTCGGAGCGCTGCGTCGCCCGTCTGCTCGAGCGCGGGAGCGTCGTCGGGGTCGGCACGGGCGAGCTCGCCCATGCGGCCGGCGTCTCCCTCCGGACCTTCCACCGGTACCTCGGCGGGAAGGAGGACTGCGTGCGCCCGGTGCTCGCCGCCGCGATCGCCGCGATGGGACGCGCCCTCCTCGAACGACCGGCCGCCGAGCCGCTGAACGCGGCGCTCGGTCACGCCTTCGCCGCGGCGGCCTCCGGTCCCCAGCTCGACCGCACCCTCCGGCTGATCCCCCTGCTCACCGAGACCTCGGCGATGCGCGCCGTCTGGGCGCAGTCGCTGCACGACGGCGAGGAGGCGCTGACGCCGTTCCTCGCGGAGCGGATGGGGCTCGGCCGCACGTCCCCGCACCGGGCGGCCGTCCTGGCCACCGTCGTCCTCGCCCTGGTCCGGCGGGCGCTGGTCGACGCGGCCGCGAGCGGCATCGACCCGGCGCCGGTCTTCGCCGAGTACCTGACGACCGTCGACGGCGGTCCGCTCGCGGCTCCGACCGGATGACGTCCCGTCCGGCGCGGTGACGCGTGCCCCGCTGCCCGGGGTGAGATCCGGGCGGGCGGCGATCGGCGACGGGGCGGCCGCCGGATCGGCCTGCTAGAAGCGCGAGCCCATCTCGGAGAGGCGGGCGACGCGGTCCGCGATCGGCGGGTGGGTCGCGAAGAGGCGCGCGACCACTCCCGGCTTCGACGGGTCGGCGATCCAGAGGTGCGCCATCGAACTGTTCTGCCGCTGCATCGGCCGGCCCGCGGACTCGAGCTTGAGCAGGGCGCGGGCGAGGGCGTCGGGGTGGCGGGTCGTCAGCGCGCTGGTCGCATCGGCGAGGTACTCGCGCTGACGGGAGATCGAGAGCTGCACGACCGAGGCGACGATCGGCGCGAGGACCATCGACACCAGCCCGACGATCAGGAGCGCCGGGTTGCCCCCGCCGTTGCCGTTGCCGCCCCGCCCGAAGAAGGCCAGGCGGAGGAAGGCGTCCGAGAGGAAGCCCACCGCGACGACGAGACCGAAGACGATCATCGAGACGCGGATGTCGTAGTTGCGGACGTGGCCCAGCTCGTGGGCCATCACGCCCTCCAGCTCGGCGTCGTCCATGATCGCGAGCAGGCCCGTCGTCGTAGCCACGACGGCGTGCTCGGGATCACGGCCGGTCGCGAACGCGTTCGGCGCCGGGTCGTCGATCAGGTACACCTTCGGCATCGGCGTGCCCGTCGCGATCGAGAGGTTCTCGACGATGCGGTAGAGCCTCGGCTCGTCCGCCCTCTCCACCGCCACGCCGCCGCTGAGCGCGACCGCCTGGCGAGCGGCGAAGAAGTACTGGACGAACGCGTACCCGGCGGCGATCACGAGCACCACCACGACGATCGTCGTGCTGCGGTAGACCGCTGCCGCCAGGGCGCCCAGGCCGCCGATGATCGCCAGGAACAGGACGAGGATCAGGACCGTGTTGCGCTTGTTGCGGGCGATCGCGCTGTACACGGCGGCTGCCTAGAACTGGACGCGCGGGGGCTCCGAGATCGCGGCGAGATCGCCGACCTCGAAGAACTCGCGCTCCGAGAAGCCGAGCCGGCGCGAGAAGAGCGTGTTCGGGAAGACCTTCACCTTGGTGTTCATCTCGCGCACGCCGCCGTTGTAGAAGCGCCGGGCCGACTGGATCTTGTCCTCGGTGTCGACCAGCTCGCCCTGCAGCTGGAGGAAGTTCTGGCTCGCCTGCAGCTGGGGGTACGCCTCCGCGACCGCGAAGATCGACTTCAGCGCACTCTGCATGTGGTCCTCGGCGACCGACGCCTCCGCCGGGCCCTGGGCCTGGAGCGTCTCGGCGCGAGCCTGCGTCACCGACTCGAAGACCTGGCGCTCGTGCGAGGCGTAGCCCTTCACGGAGTCGATCACGTTGGGGATCAGATCCGCACGGCGCTTCAGCTGGACGGTGATGTCGCTCCACGCCTCGTCCACGCGGACGTTGAGGGTGACCAGCGAGTTGTACGTCGCCCAGAGGTAGACCCCGAGGATGACGACGAGCGCGACGACGACGATGAGCGGGACGAGCCATTCCATGCCGTCCAGTGTAGGGACGGCGCGCTCCCCGGCACCTGTCGATGAGGCGCATTCGCAGGGGCGGGTCGGCCCTACTTGAGGGTCTTCTGCAGCAGGACGGTGCTGAGCCAGCGCTCGAACTTGAAGCCGACGCGGCCCATCCGGCCGACCTCGACGAATCCGAACTGCGCGTGCATCGCCAGCGACGCCTCCGCGCCCCTGTCAGCGATGACGGCCATGATCTGACGGATCCCCACGGCCTTCGCGCGCTCGAGGAGCTCGGCCATCAGCGCCCGGCCGAGGCCCTTGCCGGTGGAGGCCGCCCGCAGGTAGATCGAGTTCTCCACGGTGAAGCGGTACGCCCGCTTGGAGGACCACGGCGACACCATCGCGTAGCCGAGGATCTGGCCCGACGGCGAGACGGCCACGATGAAGGGCAGCCCGAGCTTCTGGTTGCGGGTGAACTTCGTCCGCCACTCCTTCAGCGTCGAGTCGTCCTCGTCGAAGGTCACCACCGTGTTGCGCACGTAGTGGTTGTAGATCTCGCGGATGTCCGGGAGGTCGGCGTCGCGGGCGTCGCGGATCTCGAACGAGAAGCCGGGCTCGGGAGGCGGTGCCTTCCGCAGGTGCGGCGGCAGGACGCGCCGGCTCTCGTACTCTTCCTCAAGCATCCGGCTCCCCTTCGGCTCCGCCCATCGATCCGGGCCAGCGTAGCCGCCCCGCGGGCGAGCGCCCGGTCACGCGAGAGCGCTCCAGTCGACCGGCTCCGCGCCGCGCTCCTCCAGAAGGGCGTTGGCGCGGCTGAACGGCCGGGAGCCGAAGAAGCCGCGCGAGGCCGACAGCGGGCTGGGGTGCGCGCTCTCGATCACTCCGGCCTCCCCCAGCATCGGGCGGAGCGACGCGGCGTCGCGGCCCCAGAGGATCGCGACGAGAGGCGCGTCCCGGGCGGCCAGCGTGCGGATCGCGTGCTCGGTGACCGCCTCCCAGCCCTTCCCGCGGTGCGAGGCGGGAGAGCCGGGGGCGACGGTGAGGACCCGGTTGAGCAGCATCACGCCGCTCGAGGTCCAGCCGCTGAGGTCGCCGTGCTCGGGCGGCTCGACGCCGAGGTCGTCCCGGAGCTCGCGGTGGATGTTCTGCAGGCTCCTCGGCAGCGGGCGCACGTGGCGCTCGACCGCGAAGGACAGCCCGATCGGGTGCCCGGGCGTCGGGTACGGGTCCTGTCCGACGATGAGGACGCGCACGTCCGCGAGCGGTGCGGCGAAGGCGCGGAGCACGTCGCGGCCCGCGGGGAGGTAGGGCCGACCGGCCGCGACCTCGCCGCGGAGGAAGTCGCCCATCGCGGCGATGTCCCCGGCGACGGGGGCGAGGGCCTCCGCCCAGCCCCTGTCGATCAGTCCCGAGGCCGCGAGCTCAGCGAGGTCCACCGGGTCAGCCCGCCGCGAGCGTCGCGACGACGACTCCGGCGTCGCTGCCGCTCACGCGCCACACCGAGCCGGCGCCGCCGACGCGGAGCGCGCCGGTGCCGACGATCAGCACGGTGGACTCGTCGAGCGCGACGCCGCCGTCGACCAGGCCCGCCTCGACGGCCGCGACCAGGCGGCCGAGGGTCCCCCATTGCGCCGCGTGCACGTCGACCGTCACATCGATGAGGCCGATGCCCTCGAGCACCGTGACCTCGTCGAGCTCCTCCGCCGCGCCCTCCGGGACGACGGCGACGCCGCCGATCCGGTGGCCGCCGACGAGGGCGCGGTCGGCCGCGACGGCGGCTCCCGCCGAGTAGCCGGCGTACGGCACTCCGGAGGAGACGAGATCGCGCAGCCGCGGGAAGCAGGCCTCGAGCGCGTCGCGGTAGGCCGGTGTCAGCCCTCCGCCGACGAAGATCCCGTCGACGTCGTCGAAGACCGCGGGATCGATCCGGCCGCCCTCCGGCTTCATCACGGCGAACGCGTCGAGCGGGCCGACCGTCGCGAGCAGTGCCGCGTAGCCGGCGTAGGCCTCCGGGCCGAGCCCGTCGTGGACGACGACGATCGCGATGCGCGGGCCCTCGATCCGGCCGGCGTCGACCGCGTGGGCGCGCGCCTCCGCGAGGAACGCCCCGTACAGCTGCTGGTCGTGCTCGACGCCGCCTCCGCCGCCGATCAGGTGGACGCTCACTCGTCGTCCTCGGCGAGGGCTCCGTCCACCGGGGGCAGAGCCGACCAGGGGAAGACGATCCAGCGCGGGGTGCGGCGCCAGAAGAAATCGGGCTCGAGCACCGTGCGCGGCTTCGTGTAGAGGGTCACGGTGCGCACCTCGGCACCCATCGCGCGGATGAGCTTCACCGAGAGGGCGAGGGTGTGGCCGGAGTCGGAGACGTCGTCGACCAGGAGGATGCGCTTGCCGCGCACGGACGCCTCGTCGAGCAGCGGCGGCAGCACCACGGGCTCCGCCAGGCGCGCCTCGACGCCGGTGTAGAACTCGACGTTCAGCGCGCCGCAGCTCTTGATGCCGAGCGCGTAGGCCACGGCGCCCGCGAGGAGCAGACCGCCGCGCGCGATGGCGACGACCAGCTCCGGCCGGTAGCCCGACGCGACCACGTCGTCGGCCAGGTGCCGAGCGGCGTCGCCGAACTCGAGCCAGCCGAGCACCTCCTTCTCCGTGGCGGCGAGGAGGGCGGCGGAGTCGTCGGCGTCGGAAACCATGAGGGACAGGCTAGGCCGTCGCGGGCCTCCGCGTCACATCGGTCAGGCGCGCGGGGCCAGGGGTCCCTTCGCGACCTTGTGCGGGGCCGCCTGCGCGACCGGCTTGATGGTCACCAGGTCGAGGTTGACGTGGGCGGGGAGCTCCACCGAGGAGACGATCGCAGCGGCGACGTCCTCCGCGACGAGCGGGTCGGGGACCTCGGCGTAGACCGCGTCGGCGCGCTCCCGGTCGCCGCCGAAGCGGACCAGCGAGAACTCGTCCGTGTGCACCATGCCCGGCGCGATCTCGATCACGCGGATCGGCTCGCCGGCCAGCTCGAGCCGCAGCACGGCGACCAGCGCGTGCGCGGCGTGCTTGGCGGCGTTGTACCCGCCTCCGCCCTCGTAGGCGACGTGGCCGGCGATCGAGGTGACCGTCACGATGTCCGCGGAGGTGCCGCTCCCCCGGATCCCGGCGCGCAGCAGCGGGAGCAGCGCGCTGGTCACGAGCTTCACCGAGAGCACGTTGATCTCGAACATGCGGCGCCAGTCCTCGGGGTCGGACTTCTCGACCGAGTCGAGTCCGAGCGCACCGCCCGCGTTGTTCACGAGCGCGTGCACGGGCCCGGAGGAGGCGAGGTGGTCGCGCAGAGCGTCGACCTGGGCGGCGTCGGTGAGGTCGGCGGCGAAGTACCCGGCGCCGGTCTCGGCGGCGAGCGCCTCCAGCCGGTCGCGCCGGCGCGCGACGGCGACGACCTCCCAGCCGTGCTCGCGGAACAGGCGGACCGTGGCCGCCCCGATCCCTGAACTCGCTCCTGTCACGACAACGCGTCGATCCACGCCCGTCCCCTTCCGTCAAGCCTCGGACACCCTCGACTCCGTCGTCGCAGCCCAACGCTAGTCTGGCCGCGTGCCGCCCGCCGACCCGGTTCCCGCGACCGCCGGGACAGCCGTCACCCCGAAGCGCCGCGTGCCCCTCTGGGACAACGCGCGCTTCGTCTGCGTGACCCTCGTCGTGATCGGGCACGGCGTCCAGAGGCTGACGGCCAACTCCGACACCTCGCTCATCGTCTACCTGACGATCTACGCCTTCCACATGCCGGCGTTCGCGATCATCTCGGGCTACTTCTCCAAGAGCGGCGCACCGAGCGGGCGCGCGATGCGGCGGGTGCTGACCGACATCCTCCTGCCCTACCTGATCATGGAGACGATCTGGACCCTGGTGCAGTTCCTGGTCGAGGGGAAGCAGGAGTTCAACCCGACGAAGCCGAGCTGGACGCTGTGGTTCCTGCTCGCGCTGGGTATCTTCCGCCTCGTCCTCCCCTACCTGGCGCTGCTGCGCTGGCCGCTGCTGATCAGCGTGGTGCTCGCGGTCGGGGTCAGCTACTACGACAACATCGACTCGACCTTCTCGCTCGCACGCGCGATCGGGATCCTGCCGTTCTTCGTGTTCGGCTGGCGCCTGCGCGGCTTCGCCCCCGGCGGCCGCTCCGCCGTCGAGCGCTGGCTCGATCAGCCGCCGTCGCGGGTCCTCCTCGCCCGGATCCTCGCCGTCGTCCTCTTCGCGGTCACGGCGGTCGTCATGACCGTCAACATCGAGGCGTTCCGAGCGGCGGACCTGCGCTACTGGTTCTTCTACGACCGCCCCTACGACGCCCTCGGCGAGACCCAGTGGTGGGCCGGGCTGGTGCGGCTGGCCCTGATGGCCGGAGCGGTCGTGCTCTCGCTCGCGCTCTTCGCGCTGGTTCCGCGCCGCCGCACCCCGCTCACCGCCTGGGGGCAGTCGACGATGTACGTCTACCTCCTCCACAGCTTCGTCCTCTATCCGCTGCGGGAGTCCGGGATCCTCTCGCGGACGGAGAGCACGCTCGCCCTCGCGCTGATGATCGTGTTCTGCATCGCGGTCTCGGTCGCGCTCTCACTGGGCTGGACCCGCACCGTCTTCCACCGGCTGGTCGAGCCCCGCGCGGCCTGGCTCTTCGCCCCGGCGGCCGACGAGAGGCCCCGGCGCCCGGACCGCGCCGACCCCACGGGCGCCAAGCGCGACCGGCAGCCCGAGCGGCGCTGACGGCCGTTACCCCGTGTGTCGGCGGTCCTGGCCGCCCGGCGGGCCCCCGCGTACGCTCGTCGCGACGGAGAACGGCCCCGTCCCCGACCCCGACGATCCGATGGGAAGCACCATGACCGACTCCGAGAAGTGGCAGTTCGAGACCAAGCAGATCCACTCGGGCGCCGCGCCGGACCCGGTGACCAAGGCCCGCGCGACGCCGATCTACCAGACCACCTCCTACGTCTTCGACAACGCGGAGCACGCCCAGAACCTGTTCGCGCTGGCCGAGTTCGGGAACATCTACACCCGCATCCAGAACCCGACCCAGGCGGTCGTGGAGGAGCGGCTCACCGCCCTCGAGGGCGGCTCCGGCGCCCTGCTGCTCGCCTCGGGCCAGGCCGCTGAGACCGCGGCCGTGCTGAACATCGCCCAGGCCGGCGACCACATCGTCTCGTCGTCCTCGATCTACGGCGGCACCTACAACCTCTTCAAGTACACCCTCGCCAAGCTCGGCATCGAGACGACCTTCGTCGAGAACCAGGACGACCGCGAGGAGTGGCGCCGCGCCGTCCGCCCGAACACGAAGCTGTTCTTCGCCGAGACCGTCGGCAACCCCAAGATCAACATCCTCGACATCCGCACCGTGGCCGATGTCGCGCACGACGCCGGCGTGCCCCTGATCGTCGACAACACCATCGCGACGCCCTACCTGATCCGCCCCTTCGAGCACGGCGCGGACATCATCGTGCACTCGGCGACGAAGTTCCTCGGCGGCCACGGCACGGTCATCGGCGGAGCGATCGTCGACGGCGGCCGCTTCTCGTGGACTGCGAACGCCGAGCGCTTCCCCGGCCTCACCACGCCGGATGAGTCCTACCACGGTGCCGTCTACACCGACGCGGTCGGCGACTCCCTCGCCTACATCATCAAGGCCCGCGTGCAGCTGCTGCGCGACCTCGGCGCCTCGATCGCCCCGGCGAGCGCCTGGCAGCTCATCCAGGGCATCGAGACCCTCTCGCTCCGGATCGAGCGCCACGTGCAGAACGCGCAGGAGATCGCGGAGTACCTCGAGAACCACTCCGACATCGCCTCGGTGAACTACTCGGGCCTGCCCACCTCGCCCTGGTACGCCGCGGCCAACCGCTACGCGCCGAAGGGCGTGGGCGCGGTGCTCTCGTTCGAGCTCAAGGGCGGAGTGGACGCCGGCCGGGCCTTCGTCGACTCGCTGGAGCTGTTCTCGCACCTGGCCAACATCGGCGACGTCCGCTCGCTCGTCATCCACCCCGCGTCGACCACGCACTCGCAGCTCTCGCCCGAGCAGCAGCTGACCGCCGGCGTCACTCCGGGCCTGGTGCGCCTGTCGGTGGGACTCGAGAACGTCGACGACCTCCGCGCCGACCTCGACCAGGCCCTCCGCGCCGCGCGCGCCGTCGTCGAGGCCTCCCGCGCGAACGCCTGAGACCCCTCGGCGCCCTGACGGGGTCCCCGTCCTCGGGGACCACGTCGGGGCGCTCCGCGCGCGGGCGGAGGAGCGGGGGAGCAGGGCGTAACAAACGGCTCCGCCCCGCGGCGCTCTGACACGATGGACAGCGCTATGGACTGGCAGCAGACACTCGAGGACACGGTCCCGTCGGCGTTCGTCACCGAGCGCCAGCTCCTCTCGGTCATCGGCAAGCCGCCCGCCACCGGAGCCTGGCGCGACGGCGACCACCCGGGCGGACGCCGCTTCGTCGACCTCGGCCCGTTCGACTTCGCGGCGGGCGGCCGCCTCCCCCACGCCCGCATCGCCTACGAGAGCTGGGGCGCTCTGAACGAGCGCCGCGACAACGCCGTCCTCGTCCTGCACGCGCTGACCGGCGACTCCCACCTGCTCGGCCGCGGCGATCCCGGCCACGCGACGGACGGCTGGTGGTCGGGACTCGTCGGCCCCGGCCTCGTGATCGACACCGACCGCTTCTTCGTGGTCGCCCCGAACATGCTCGGCGGGTGCCAGGGCTCCACCGGGCCCGCGTCCCTCGCCCCGGACGGCCACGAGTGGGGCGCACGGTTCCCGTACACGAGCATCCGCGACCAGGTGCGGGCGCAGGTGCAGTTCAGCGACCTGCTCGGCGTCGAGCGCTGGCACACCGTCATCGGCGGCTCGATGGGCGGGATGCAGGCGCTGGAGTGGGGGATCGACCACGCGGAGCGGGTCGCGCGCCTCGCGGTCCTCGCAGCTCCCCCGCGTGCCACGGCCGACCAGATCGCCCTCAACTTCGTGCAGCTCGAGGCGATCCGCAACGACGCGGCCTTCGCGGGCGGCTCCTACTACGACGCGGGCGACGGCCAGGGCCCGTACCACGGCCTCGCGCTCGCCCGCCGGATGGCACTGCTCAACTACCGCAGCCCCTCCGAGCTCAACGACCGCTTCGAGCGCAGCTGGCAGTCGGGGCTCAGCCCGCTCGGCGGCGGCGGCCGCTTCGCCGTGGAGTCGTACCTCGACTTCCACGGCAACAAGTTCACCCGCCGCTTCGACGCGAACAGCTACATCACGCTGGTCGAGGCGATGAACTCGCACGACGTCGGCCGCGGCCGGGGCGGCGAGGCGGCCGCCCTCTCCCGGATCACCAGCCCGACCCTCGTCCTCGGCATCGACAGCGACCGGCTCTTCCCGGTCGAGGGCCAGCGGATCATCGCGGCGCACGCTCCCGGCGCTCTCGACGGCGGAGAGGTCGCGGTGATCACCTCGACTTTCGGCCACGACGGGTTCCTCATCGAGGACGACGCGGTCGGCGCGCACCTTGCCCGGCTGCTGGCGCATCCCGCGACGGCCTGACCCGCCCGACTCCGGCGCGGTTCGACGCCCCCGAACCGCGCCGACCGGCCCGGCCAGTGGCTATCGTGAGACGGGGGCCAGCCCCGCGCCACGACCGGAGGGGGCCAGAGCGTGCCGATGATCCGCAGCGCCCGCGAGCGCGATCGGCTGCTGCGCCACTCCGCCTGCGGGATCGGCCTGCTCACGGAGGCGGGGGCGCTCGGCATGGCCCTCATCCCCGGGACGCTCCAGCCCGCCGCCGTGCCGTTCGCCGTCGCGCTGCTCCTGGGCATGATGGCCGCCCACGTCGAGCTCGCCCGGACGGGGCGCCGCAGCCGCGTGATCGCCGTCGCCGTCGGCGGCCTGCTGCTGGGCTGGGGCCTCGCGCTGGGGCTCGCTCCGGGCGCCGACTTCGCCGGGTTCGTCCTGGTCAACACCGCGAACGCCGTGACCGCGAGCATCGCCGTGGTCGTGACGACGTCCGCGCGCCGACTGCTCCTGCTGCTGCCAGTGGTCCTCCCGAGCCTGATCCCGTCGGTGCTCGTCTCGAGCGGCACCATGATCCCCACCGTGGTCGTCCAGAGCCTGCTGCCCTGGGGCACGCTCTGCGGATTCGCCCTCTGGATCGGCACAGCGGTCCCTCGGGTGGTGCGGCGGATCGACAGCATCGGCAACGCGCACCGTGTGGAGCGCCTCGCCAGCGAGACGGAGGCGCAGCGCCGGCAGGGTGCGCGGCTCCTGCACGACACGGTGCTGGCCACCCTCACGCTCCTCGCGCACTCGGGCCGCGGAGTGTCGGTCGACGCGCTCCGTCAGCAGGCGGCGCAGGACGCGCAGCTCCTGCGCCAGCTCCGGCTCGGCGGGACCCCCACCCCGAGCGCGTCCGGCTCCTACCAGCTGACCAGCGTCACCTCCGCCCCCGCGGCCAACACCCTCGAGACCGTCCGCAACCGCTTCGGCCGGATGGGGCTCGACGTGATCTGGCACGGCTCCGGCCAGGTGGCGCTCACCGGCGCGGCCCTCGACTCCTTCGTGCTCGCCCTGGCGGAGTGCCTCGAGAACGTGCGCCGCCACTCCGGCGTCGCCTCGGCCGACGTGACGATCACCGAGGACGAGACGACCGTCCGCGCGATGGTCACGGACGCGGGCGCGGGCTTCGACATCGCGACCGTCCCCGACACGAAGCTCGGCTTCAAGGAGTCGGTGATCGCCCGGCTCGGCGACGTCGGCGGCCGCACCCGCCTGTTCAGCGCCCCCGGATCGGGGACGACCGTGGTGCTGGAGGTCCCGAAATGAGCCCCGCACCGGAGTCTCGGGCCCCGCTGCTGGGACGCGTGCCCGCGACGCACGGCCGCTCCTCCCGGTCCGCCCGCTCGGTCCGCCGCCAGCAGGAGGGGCTCGGCACCAACTACCTCGGCAGCGGCCTCAACGGCATCGCCGCCGCGATCCTCGCCTACGAGCTGCTGATCTTCCTCTCGACCTCCGCCCGCTACAGCGACCTCGCACCCGCGGCGATCGCCTGGGTCCTCGTCGTCCTGGCCTTCGGGTCCACCGTCCTCGCGATCCACCTCGGCGGACGCCGCCTGCCGCTCCCGGTCTACCTCTGCTTCCTCGTCGCCCTCGGAGCCGCCGTCGTGCTCGACCTGGTGGCCGTGACCGACTCCGGCGCGGCCCGCACCGTCCCCACCGCCGCGGTCGCAGGCGCCGTCGCGCACGCCGCGCTGATCGTCCACCGGCGTGGGATCGAGATCCTCGCGGTGAGCGCCCTCGTCGCGATCGCCGAGGTGATCGCGTTCCTCTCGATGGAGTCGGGCGGCGCGGGCGCGCTCTCGGTGCGCATCAGCGCCCTCGTGGTGACGATCGCGCCGGCCGTCGTCGTGGTCGTGATGATGCGCGGGTTCCGCCGGATGGTCCAGCTCGAGATCGACCGCGCCCTCGTGCAGAGCACTACGCTCGGCCCGCGCTACGCGGTCGGGATGCTCGCCTCGGAGGAGCTCGCACGGCTCGACCTCGCCGCCGAGCGCCTCCTCGCCGAGGTGGGCGACGGCTCGGTCCGCCTGCCCCTCGACGCCCAGCGCGCCGCGCACGCGACCTCGCTCGCCACCCAGCTCCGCCTCCACCTCATCGAGGGGCGGCGCGAGACCTGGCTGCACCACGCCGTGCTCGAGTCCGAGCTGCTCGCGCCGCTCGTCGAGCTCGACGACCCGGACGGCACCGCCGGGCTCCTCGGACACCAGCAGCGCGACGGGCTCCTCTCGGCGATCTGGCTGATCGCCGACAGCGCGACCGGGCTCGCCGTGGTCCTCCACGTCGAGTCGGGCAGCCCCCGCGATCCCGGAGTCGGGACGGCCGCTCGAGGACTGCTCGTGCCGATCACGCTCCGCTCCTCAGGCGCGCCCTTGCGCGGCGTCGATCCTGCGACGTGGGAGGCTATCGCTCAGGTCGGCGTCTTCCGCGACACCTCGCGCGACGGGGAGCTCCGGATCGAGATCGACTGCCTGGTCGAGAATCCCGCCGACCGGTGAGCAGCCGCCGAGAGACCGCCGACCGAAGGACACCGATGACACTCACCGCTGACGCGAAGATCACTCTCGCGGTCGTGGACGACCACAAGATGCTCCTCGGAGCCCTCACGGAGTGGATCCGCGGAGCCGCCTCCGACATCCAGCTGGTGGCCGCGGTCGCCTCCTGGCCCGAGCTGCTCACGCACCCCGAGTTCCCCGTCGACGTCGTCCTCCTCGACCTCGACCTCAAGGACAACATCCCGATCTCGGTGAAGCTCTCGACCCTCAAGACCACCGGGGTGAAGACCGTGCTGATGAGCACCTACTCCGAGCCCGCCGTGGTCCGCGAGGCGCTCGCCTCAGGAGCCCTCGGCTACCTGGTGAAGACCGAGGACGCGGACATGATCGTCGAGGCGATCCGCGCGGCCAAGGACGGCCACTCCTACATCTCGCACGAGCTCGACATGGCGCTCTCCACCGGCGACTCCGACGGAGCGCCGAAGCTCAGCGCGCAGGAGCGCCGCGTGATGGCCCTCTACGGCGGCGGCGAGCCGGTGAAGTCGGTCGCGTTCGAGCTGGGCATCTCGGAGGAGACGGCGAAGTCGTACCTCAAGCGGATCCGCGAGAAGTACCGCGTCGTCGGCATCGACGTCGGCACGAAGGTGGCGCTCCGCAAGCGCGCCATCCACGACGGGATCCTCATCGAGACGGATTGAGTCCTCTTCCGTGGCGGTCCCTGCCCGCCACGGCGCGGTCGGCTTCACGACGTGGTGCGTTCCGCGGAGCGAGGTGCGTCGCCCGGCATCGATCCGCTGGCACGCGGATCGCTGTCGGCGGGCTCCACGAGGGCGCGGCGGTCCCCGCCCGCCGCGGCGCGGTCGGCTTCACGACGTGGCGCGTTCCGCAGAGCGGGGTGCGTCGCCCGGCATCGATCCGCTGGCACGCGGATCGCTGTCGACGGGCTCCACGAAAGGCGCGGCGGTCCCCGCCCGCCGCGGCGCGGTCGACTTCACGACGCGGTGCGCTCCGCAGAGCGGGGTGCGTCGCCCGGCATCGATCCGCCGGCACGCGGATCACTGTCGGCGGGCTCCACTACGGCGCGGCGGTCCCCGCCCGACACGGCGCGGTCGACTTCACGACGTGGTGCGTTCCGCGGAGCGAGGTGCGTCGCCAGGCATCGATCCGCTGACACGCGGATCGCTGTCGGCGGGCTCCACGAGGGCGCGGCGGTCCCCGCCCGCCGCGGCGCGGTCGGCTTCACGACGTGGTGCGTTCCGCAGAGCGGGGCGCGTCGCCCGGCATCGATCCGCTGACACGCGGATCGCTGTCGGCGGGCTCCACCTCGTCGAGCGGCGGCCACCTGCTCCTGCGGTCGAGCAGGGCGGGCGTGCCCGAGTCGTGCCGGTCGAGTAGCCGCGGGACGCGGCGTATCGAGACCCACCAGGCACGGGCAACGGGTCGATGCTGGTCGAGAGGCCGCGGGACGCGCGGCATCGAGACCCACCGGACCGGGACTGCCCGTGCTCCTGCGGGCCCGCGTCAGGAGGCCAGGACGGCGACCGTCATGCCGGGCGTCGCGGCGGGGGCGTCCATCGCGGCGAGGGCGGCGGGCAGGTCCTCGAAGGCGATGGTGCGGCCGACGGAGTCGGCGGGGCGCAGACGGCCGGCGACGACGTCGTCGAGGAGGGCCGTGTAGCCGCTTCGGGCGATGCCGTGGCTGCCCAGCAGCTCGAGCTCCTGGGCGATGACCCGGCCGAGCGGGATCGCCGGTGCGGCATCGGGCCCGAGGAGCAGACCCACCTGCACGTGCCGGCCGCGCGGACGCAGGGCGGCGATCGACGCCTCCGCCGTGACGCTGCTTCCGACGGCGTCGATCGCCAGATGCGCACCTCCTCCGGTCGCCGCCCGGATCGCCTCGGCGGCACCCTCGCCTCCGGGGACGGTCACCGCCCCGAGCGCGGCTGCGGCCTCCCGCGCCGGGGCGGAGACGTCCGACGCCACCACACGGGCCCCGGCCGCGAGCGCGACGATCACCGCGGAGAGGCCGACTCCGCCGCAGCCCAGCACCGCGACCCACTCCCCCGGGGCGACCCGGCCGCGCTCGTGCAGGGCGTGGTACGCGGTCCCGAAGCGGCAGCCGAGACCGGCCGCCTCGACGAAGCCGACGGAGTCGGGCAGTCGCACCAGGTTCAGATCCGCACCCGGCACGGCCACCGCCTCGGCGAACGACCCGTCGAGGGTGAATCCCGGCTGCTGCTGCCGGAGGCACACCTGCGTCGCCCCCTCCCGGCACTGCTCGCAGTCGCCGCAGGCGAACACGAACGGCGCTGTGACCCGGTCACCGACCGCGAAGAGCGACACCTGGGCTCCCGTCGCGATCACCGTCCCGGCGAACTCGTGCCCGGGGATCTGCGGAAGGACGACCGAGTCGTCGTGCCCCTTCCACGCGTGCCAGTCGCTTCGGCACACCCCGGTCGCCGCGACGCGGACGACGACGCCGTCGACGGGGCAGACGGGCTCCGGGACCTCGATGATCGCGGGGAGGGCGGAGAAGGACGAGTAGCTCACGGCGCGCATGCCGAGAGTCTCCCAGAGGCCCGGGCCGCGCTCTGCTTACAGTGCGTCGACCGGGATGCCGCCGGTGCCCGGCTGGGCGGGCTCGCGGTGGACCGGGTAGACCGTGCCCCGGGCGCGGTCGATCGCGATGCTGCCGAGGGCGAGCACGATTCCTGCCGCGGTCAGGCCCACGCCGACCCAGATGGGCGACAGATAGCCCAGTCCGGCGGCGATCGTCAGGCCGCCGAGCGCGGCACCCACCGAGTTGCCGATGTTGAGCGCGGAGTGGTTGAGCGCGGCCGCGATCGTCTGGCTGTCGCGCGCCACGTCCATCAGCCGGGTCTGGATCGCGGGCGACGCGGCGGCCGAGAAGCCCGCCGAGAGGAACGCGAACACCACCAGCCCGACGACCGACGAGGCCGACAGCGCGAGCCCGATCAGCGAGACGCCGACGCCGGCGAAGAACACCACCAGCGCCCGCCGCACGTCGCGGTCGGCGGCCCAGCCGCCGACGAGGTTGCCGACGGTCATCCCGAGGCCGATGACGACCAGGATCCACGGGACCGCGCCGAGCGGCAGGCCCGTCACCTCGGTCGCGAGCGGCGAGATGTAGCTGTACATCGCGAAGAGTCCGCCGAAGCCGATGGCGCCGACGAGCAGGGTCATCCAGACCTGCAGGCGCCCGAACGCCCGCAGCTCGTTGCGGACGGTCGCCGCCGGATTCCCGGGCTGCGCGGGCACCAGAAGCTGGACGGCCACGACGGTCAGCGCGAAGAGCACCGCGACCACGAGGTAGGCGCTGCGCCAGCCGGCCACCTGCCCGACCCAGGTGATCGCGGGCACGCCGACGACGTTCGCGATCGTGAGCCCGGAGAGGACGAACGCGACTCCCTTGCCGCGCTTGCCGGGACCCATCAGGTCGGCGGCGACCAGGGAGGCGATGCCGAAGTAGGCACCGTGCGGGAGCGCGGCGACGAAGCGCGCGGCGAGGACGAGCGGGAAGCTCGGGAGCAGCGCCGAGCCGATCGTCCCGACGGTGAAGGCGACGAGGAGGGTCAGGAGGAGCCTCTTGCGCGGCCAGCGCGCCGCTGCGGCGGCGATGGTGGGGGCGCCGACCACGACGCCGAGTGCGTAGGCCGAGATCAGCATCCCGGCCTGCGAGACGGCCTGCTCCTGGCTCACGGCCCAGACCCCGGGGAGGAGGTCGGCGGCGAGCTGCGGGAGGAGCCCCATCGCGACGAACTCGGTCGAGCCGATGCCGAAGCCCCCCATCGCGAGGGCGAGCAGGGCGAGGCGGGTCCGAGCGGGCGAGAGCGTCACCGGTCAAGGCTACTCAGGATCGGGCGGATGTCGAATCGATTCGAGAAAGCCCGGACACGAGAGGTCTCGGCGCGGACCCGCTACTCCCCCAGCGCGTCGTTCAGCCGGGCGGTCTTGCCGTCGATCTCGCCCGAGTAGCCGGGGCGGATGTCCGCCTTCAGGACGAGCGACACGCGCGTCCCGAACGCTCCGACGGCCTCCGTCGCGCGCTTGACGACGTCGAAGACCTCGTCCCACTCCCCCTCGATCTCGGTGAACATCGAGGTCGTCCGCGACGGCAGGCCGCTCTCGCGGACGATGCGGACGGCGGCGGCGACGGCGTCGTGGACGGACGCGTCGGGCGCCTCGCCCCCGGACGGTGCGACCGAGAATGCGACGAGCATGGGAGCCTCCTTGACTGCGCGCACCGCGTGCCGGCCCCGCGCCCTCCGAGCCTACGAGCCCTGGGGCGCCAGGCGGGTCTCGCCGGTCAGCGACGACGCGGAAGTCGTGGCGCCGGGTGCGACGACCCGCGCCGTCCCCATCCTCCACAGCTCGCGCAGCAGCCAGCCGAGCAGCACCACGAGGAGGATGTTCCGCACGGTCAGCACGAGCACCATCCACCAGTGCGACCAGAGGAGGAAGAGGTAGAGGTACGGGTAGACCACCTGGGTCAGAGCCGCAGTGACGAGGGTCAGCTTCGCGGGCCGGTCGAACGCGCCGTCGCGGCACGCGATCAGCCCGGCGATCACCGGCGGCGCGAGCCAGACGATGTACTGCGGCGAGAGCACCTTGTTGGTGTCGATGAACACGACCACGAAGGTCAACGCGAGCAGCGGGAACAGCCTCGCGGGGTCCGCCCGGAGGGCGAGAGCACGGGCACCCAGCAGGGCCACGCCGAGCATGGCCAGAGCGAGCAGCGGGGTCATCAGGCTCGCCGCGAACTCGGTGCCGGGCCCGTGCATCTCGAAGGTGTTGATGTCGGCGGCGTAGTAGACGTAGCTCCCCGATCCCGGGAGGACCGACAGCCACATCCAGGGAGTGCTCACGACGGCCTCGATCTGGAGGCCCCGATCGGTCTGATCGGTGACGAAGCTGAAGACCTGGTCCCCGCCACCGACGAGGACGACCGCGAGCACGATGATCACGGAGGCGACCGCGGGGACGAGGACCATCCGCAGCCGTCCGCGCAGGACCAGCACGGCAGCGGCGAGGATCGCGGCCGGCCACACCTTGATCCAGGTGGCCACGGTCAGCAGCAGCGCCGCGACGCCCGGACGGGTCGCAGCCCAGAGCATCCCGGCGATGGCCGGCGGCGCGGTGAAGGCGTCGATGCGGCCGATCGCGATCGGCCCGAGGAGGACGAGGAACAGCAGCCACCAGCGCGCCGCGGCGAGGCGCGGTGCCGACCGGCCGCGCAGCAGCAGGGCGAAGGCGGCGGCGTCGGCGAGCGCGACGAGGACGAGCCACATCAGGTCGTAGCCCGCCGAGCCGAAGAGCCAGGAGGCGGCGATCGGGCCCCAGGCGAGGATCGGGTAGACCCAGCCCGTGTCGATCCCGGCGATGCCGCCGCCCTCGACGGCGGTCCTCATCCACTCCTTGTAGACGATGCTGACGTCGCCCATCGGCAGACCCGGAGCGAACAGCGCCAGGAGGGAGAGCACCACGTGCACCAGCGCGAAGGCGCCCCAGAGCACGGCGACGGAGTCGCGGTTCTCGCGCAGCCGGGCGAGGGGGCGGGAGGACGCTCGGGGAGGGGAGGACGGCACCGCGTCATTGTAGGGGGGCCGCTGAACGGGACCCTGGCAGCACCTGAGCCCGCCTGAGAGCGCCGCTCCCGCCGGGCATCGGTCCCCCCGGCGGCGTCGGTCGCCGCCGGGCGTCAGCGGCCGGCGTCGCGACCCGACGAACTCAGTAGCCGGCGAACGCGTCGGTGCGGATCCGCTTCGGCCCGGCACCGCGCAGGGCGCCGCGGACCGAGTCGACGAACGACGGCGACCCGGAGACGTAGCCCACGCGGCGGCCGGCGTCCGGCACCGCATCCGCGAGCAGCTCGGCGGTCAGTCGGCCTGTGACGTGCGACCACCGTGCGGGCAGGTCGGTCGGCGCCTCCTTCGAGCAGAGCACGACCCGGGCCCCCGACTCCTGCAGCAGGTCGCGGTACGCGACCTCGGCGAGGCTCGGCGCGGCGACCACGACGACGACGTCGCGCCGCGGACCGTCCGCGAGCGAGCGGAGCTGACTGGCGAACGGGGTGATCCCGATGCCCCCCGCCACCAGCAGCAGTGGCACGGCGGGATCGGCAGGCAGGACGAAGTCACCGCCGACGCTCGTCGCCCGGAGCGAGTCGCCGGGCTCCAGAGCGGCGAGGGCGCGCTTGAAGCTGCTCGCCTTCTCCGGCATCCGCAGGGCGATCGCGATCTCGCCGTCGGACGGAGCGGAGGAGACCGAGAAGGTGCGCCGGCTGCCCCGGCTGTCGGCGCGGTGCGGCAGGTCGAGCTCGAGCCACTGGCCCGGCTCGAAGGCCAGCGGCGAGCGGGAGCGGAAGCGGTACTCCGCGATGCCCGGCGCCAGCACGCGTGTCGAGGCGAGCTCGAGCGTGTGCCGCCGACGCTGGCGGAATGCGAAGGCGAACGCGAGGGCGTTGCCGACCACGAGGCCCAGCTCCGGAGTGGCGGAGACGACGCCGATGTGGAAGGGGACGCTCGCCACGAGCGCTGCGACGACCGCGATGATCAGCTGCTGCGAGCGGCGCGGCGCGAGCGTGAGCGGCTCCGTCAGCATGAAGGCGCCGGCGAAGACGAAGGGGTAGGCCGTGAGGACCAGGGCCGCCGCGGCGCCGAGGTCCTGGCCGTTCTGCACCGCCTGCTGCACGGACACCCCGCCGGCGACGACGACGAAGACGGCGAAGACGGCCCAGCGGCGGACCCGCGCGACGATCAGGAGGGAGCCCACGACGACGAACGGCCAGATCGCGCCACTGGCGATCCACCAGGCTCCGGCGTTGAGCCCGGTGAAGCCGATGATCAGCACGGCGACCGCGGCCGGGTTGAAGAGGTGGCGGCCCCGCCAGGCCAGGACGTACTTGGACGCGGCGGCGATCGCGCCGACGAGCGCGATCACGGCGAGCCCGCGAGGATCGGCCGTCGGGAAGAGCAGGCAGGCGATCAGCAGACCGGTGACGAGCGAGGACTCCAGGTGCGCGCGGCTGCGGAACAGCCGCGCGAGGACCGCGCTGACCAGGGCCGTCGAGGCGACGGCGACGAGCGTCGTGCCGAGGATCTCGAGCGGCGTCGAGAAGATCAGGCCGGCTGCGGCGTAGCCGACGGCGACGAGCAGGAGCGCGGCGAGCGTCATCCAGACCAGCCGGTAGGTGGTGACGCGGCCGAGGGCGCGGTCGAAGGTGCCGATCATCGGAAGACCTCTCCGGGGAAGGAAGGCGAGTAGTGGAGGGTGCCGTCGCTGCGGACGCGGACGAACTCGAAGTCGAAGCGCTCGGCGAGGGCCTCGGGCGGGCAGACGAACAGCGCGGTCGCGAGCCCGTCGGCGACGAGGGCCGTGTCGGCCACCGCCCAGGTGGCGACGACGGTCTCGACCGGAGCTCCGGTCCGCCCGTCGAGGACGTGGTGGAGGCCGCTGCCCCAGGCGCGGCGGTTGCTCGCCGAGCCGCAGAGCGCGCGGTCGCCGGGCACCGCCACTCCCAGTGCCTTGCTCGGGTCCCACGGGTGCTCGAGGCCGACCCGGACGGGTCCGGCTCCGATGCCCCGGAGGTCGCCGCTCGCGTCGACGACGGCGGGCCCGGCGCTGTCGAGCTCCTCGAGGACGAGGTCGACGAGCTGGCCCTTGCCCGCGGCGCCGACGTCGACGACGGTCCCGGGCTCGATCCGCAGGCCCGCCGCCCCGCGTCGGGCGGCGGCCCAGGAGGGAGCGGGGACGGCGGGTCCGCGCGGGACGAGGGTGTACGCGGAGTCGTAGCCGAGCTGCTCGAGAGAGCCGCCGACGAAGGGGGTGACCGCCCCGCCGGTCAGCTCGTCGAGCACGTCGTACAGTGCGAAGAGGTCGGCCGCCTCGTCGGGGAAGACGTGCTCGCCTCCGACCCGCAGCTGCGAGACGGCGGAGTCGTCACGGAACCGCGACCAGGTGCGGTCGTACTCCGCGATGCGCGCCTCGACCCGCGAGCGGTGGGAGGGCTCGAGCGGCTCGGCGGTGTCGATCTGCCAGCCGGTGCCGATCGCGTCGAACCGCCACGCGTGGCCGAGGACCGTCGGGGCGTCAGGCCGTGGCATCGGCCTTGATGGTCTCGACGGCGTCGTTGAAGCCGCCGGAGGTGAGGGAGGACCCCGACACCTTGGAGACCTTCAGCTCGTCGAGCTGCTTGCCGACGACCTCGCCCGCGATGCCACCCGCGAAGCGCGACTGGTACTGCTGGCCGGTGGGGTTCTCCGACTCCGGGGTCACGGTCACGTCGGTGACGACGCCGTCGGCGAGGGTCAGCGAGACGCCCACCTTCTCGTTCCCTCCGGGCGAGGTGTAGGCGCCCTCGGCCTCGTAGGTGCCGTCGGCGTAGCTGCTGCCGCTCGCGGCGGAAGACGCGGCGCCGGTGGCCTCGGGGGCGGAGCTGGTGGCGGTGCTCGGAGCGGTGGTGGTCGCCGCGTCGGCGGCGTCGCTCCCGGTCGTGGTGGTGCTGGAGCAGGCGGCGAGCGCGGCGAGGGTGCCGGCGCCGGCGAGGAGGGTCAGGGCGTAGCGGGCGGGAGTCGTGGTCTTCGCGGTCATGTCTGTTCTCCTGGTCAAGGCGGACGCGGCGGATCCGACGGTAGAGGTGCTCGCTTCGAGCACCCGATGAGGCGGCGGTGCGGAGCCGGTGAGCCGGGCCGCGGGCGTCGCTTCCTCCAGGACAACGGCGGCGGTCCCGGTTCGGTTCAGCGCTCGTCCGACGGGCGTGTCAGCGCAGGAGTGCGGCGACCACTCCGGGCAGGTGCTCCGCGATGTCGAGCGCGGCGATCGGGCCGCCGGCGGAGGCGCTCCGTCCGGCCTCCGCGTGCAGGACGGCGGCCGCGGCGGCCACGGGGGCGAGGTCCTCCGCGGTCAGAGTCGCCCCGGCCGCCTCGGCGTCCGCGGCCCGACCGGCGAGGAGTGCGCCGAGCACGCCGCCGAGGACGTCGCCGCTGCCCGCGGTCGCCAGCCAGGGCGTGGATCCGGAGACCTCGAGCTCGACGCCGCCCGCGACGACGTGGGTGATGCCGCCCTTGAGGAGCACGCAGACTCCGAGGCGGTCCGCCGCCCGGCGCGCCCACTCCCCCGGGGCCTCGGCGATCGTCGCGGCGTCCGCGTCCAGACCCGCTCGGCCGAGCACTCCGGCGAGCTCGCGGTAGTGCGGCGTGATGACGACCGGGCCTGCGGCCTCGTCGATCAGGTCGAGCGCGCCCGCGTCGAGCACCACCGGGACTCCCGAGTGCAGCTGCTCGATCAGGGTGCGCCGCTCCTCGTCGCTGCGGTCCTCGGCGCTGGTGCCGGAGCCGACGAGCCAGGCCTGCACGCGCCCCACCGCGGTCACGACCTCCGGCCGCCGGGCGAGCACCAGGCCCCCGGGCCGCTCCGGTCCGAGGTAGCGGACCATGCCGACTCCCGTCCGCACCGCCGCCTCGACGCCGAGCACCGCCGCTCCCGGGTACCGCTCCGACCCGGTCGCGATCCCCAGCACCCCGCGCGTGTACTTGTCGTCGTCCTCCCGCGGCACCCTGATGCTCCGCGCCGCCTCCGCCGTCCCGACCCGCTCACCCATCCCGCCACCCTACGTCGCCCTGCGACGGAGCCGCCCGGTGCCGCCGCTGCCGCACTGGTGCCGGCGCAGCGCACTGGTGCCGGCGCAGCCGCACCCCTCTCCCCTTTCTCCAGGGGGGCGCGTGTGCTGGAGGGGGCATTCGCTGGGCGAAGGAGGAAGCGGTACCGGCGGTACCGCGCCCGACGACAACGCCGCGAACGCCCCCTCCAGCACCCGCGGGCGCGGGCCGAGGAGGGGTCGGATGCAAGGCGGAGGAGGAAGCGATACCGGCGGTATCGCGCCCGACGACAACGCCGCCTCCAGCACCCGCGGGCGCGGGCCGCGGAGGGGTCGGATGCAAGGCGGAGGAGGAAGCGATACCGGCGGTATCGCGCCCGACGACAACGCCCCCTCCAGCACCCGCGGGCGCGGGCCGCGGAGGGGTCGGATGCAAGGCGGAGGAGGAAGCGATACCGGCGGTATCGCGCCCGACGACAACGCCGCAGACGGCCCCTCCGCGGCCCGCGCCTAGCGGCGGGTGGCGTCGTCGACTTCGCCGACGAGCTCCTCGATGATGTCCTCGAGGAACAGCACTCCGGTGGCGCGGCCCTGCTCGTCGAACGCCCGGGCGAGGTGGGCGCCGGTGCGCCGCATGATCGCGAGGGCGTCCTCGAGGTCGGTGGCCTCGAAGATCGAGGCGAGCTGGCGGATGCGCTTGGCGGGGACGGGGAGGCGGAACTTGGCGCCCTCCGTGTCGCCGTCGAGGTCGAGGACGTCCTTGAGGTGGATGTAGCCCTCGGGGGTGCCGTCCTCCCCGAGGATCACGTAGCGCGAGAAGCCGTGCTTGGCGACGGCGCGCTCGACGTCGGCGGGGGTCGCTCCGCTGGGGAGGCTGACGATCCCGTCGAGGGGCAGGGCGACGTCGTGGACCTTCTTCTCGGTGAACTCGAACGCGGCGAGGAGGGTCCCGGTCGAGTCGCGGAGCGTGCCCTCGCGGGTGGACTGGTCGACGATCGTCTGCACCTCCTCGAGCGTGAAGGTGCTGTTCGCCTCGTCCTTGGGCTCCACCTTGAAGAGGCGGAGCACTCCGTTCGAGACCGCGTTGAGGGCGACGATGATCGGGCGGAGGACCCGGGCGATGGCGACGAGCGGCGGCGCCAGGAGGAGCACGGCGCGGTCGGGCATCGAGAACGAGATGTTCTTGGGGACCATCTCGCCGAGCACCACGTGCAGGAACGACACGATCAGCAGCGTGATGACGAAGGCGACGGTGCCGGAGAGCTCGTCGGGGATGCCGACGGCGTGCAGCGGCACCTCGAGCAGGTGGTGGATCGCCGGCTCACTCACGTTGAGGATCAGCAGCGAGCAGACGGTGATGCCCAGCTGCGTGGTCGCGAGCATCAGTGTGGCGTGCTCCATCGCGGCGAGCGCGGTGATCGCGCTGCGGCGTCCGCTCTCCGCGAGGGGCTCGATCTGGGAGCGGCGCGCGGAGATGACCGCGAACTCCGCTCCGACGAAGAAGGCGTTCGCGGCGAGGAGCACCACGAGCCAGGCGATTCCGGCCCAGTCACTCATCGTCGGACTCCTTCCGTCCGCGGTGTCCGCGGGCGACGTCGGCGAGCGGGTCGGGGATCCCGTCGGGATCCGCGTCGGGGTCGGGCGTGAAGCGGAGGCGGTCGATGCGGCGGCCGTCCAGGCGCTCGACGCGCAGCGAGCCGCCCTCGACGTCGACCCGGTCGCCGACGGCGGGGAGGCGGCCGAGCTCGCTCATCACGAATCCGGCGACCGTCTCGTAGGGCCCCTCCTCGGGGATGTGCACGCCGGCGCGGTCGAGGACCTCGTCGGGGCGGAGCATGCCGGGGAAGGTGGTGGAGCCGGGGAGCTTGACCACGTCGGCCCGGGAGCGGTCGTGCTCGTCGGCGACCTCGCCGACCAGCTCCTCGACCAGGTCCTCGAGCGTGGCGACGCCCGCCGTCCCGCCGTACTCGTCGACGACGACCGCGAGCTGGAAGCCGCGTCCGCGCAGCTCCGTGAGCAGCACGTCGAGCTTCATGGTCTCGGGGACGCGGAGCGGCTCGGAGCGCAGCGCCGTGACCGGCACGTCGGACCTCTTGCCGCGGGGCACGGCGACGGCCTGCTTGACGTGCACGACTCCGACGATGTCGTCGATGTCGTCGTCCGTGATCGGGAAGCGCGAGAACCCGGTGGTGCGGGCGAGGTCGAGCACGTCCTGCGCGGTGCTCGCGCGCTCGACCGTCGACAGGCGCAGGCGCGGCGTCATCACGTCGCCCGCGGTGAGGGCGGAGAAGCGGAGGGTGCGCCCGAGCAGGTCGGCCGTGTCCTCCTCGAGCAGTCCGGCGCTGGCGGAGTGGCGCACGAGGCTCGAGAGCTCCTCGGCGCTGCGGGCGCCCGAGAGCTCCTCCTTCGGCTCGATGCCGACCAGGCGCAGCAGGGCGTTCGCGCTGCCGTTCAGCAGGGCGACGGCCGGGCGGAACACCGTCGTGAACGCGGTCTGCAGCGGCACGACGAGCTTCGCGGTCGCCCGCGGCAGAGCGAGGGCGAAGTTCTTGGGGACCAGCTCGCCGAGGATCATCGACAGCAGGGTCGCGATGACGATGGCGACCACCGTCATGACCGGCGCGAGCGCCTCCTCCGGGATGCCGAGTCCGCTGAACGGCTCCTGGAGCAGCGTCGAGAGGGCGGGCTCCATCGTGTAGCCGGTGAGCAGCGTCGTGAGAGTGATGCCCAGCTGCGCGCTCGAGAGGTGCGTGGAGGTGACGCGCAGGGCCGCGATGGTCATGCCCAGGCGCGTCTCGCCACGGTCGCGACGGGCCTCGAGGTCGGCCCGGTCGAGGTTCACCAGCGCGAACTCGCTGGCGACGAAGACGCCGGTGCCCAGGGTCAGCAGCAGGCCGACGCCGAGGAGGAGCCACTCAGTTCCCACGGTGGTCGCCCCCGGTCACGAGAGGACTACAAGCAGGAACCGTGTTCGTCCGCTTTACGGCAATTTGGGTAGAGGGAGGGTCATCCATTATGGCCCTCACCATACCAACTCACGGAAGCGCGATGGGACACCGCTAGCCTTTGTCTACTCAAAAATATGATCTTTGCGGACTTGCGAGGCGATCAGAACATCGAAAAGGCTAAATTCGTCATTTTGATGAAAATAATTGACAACATTCGTTCCTCCAAATATATGCTATCCGACATTCATTGCTTTCCAAATGCCACGATGTAGAATGATATGATCAGTGTAGCCGAGGACTGAATTCCGATTACGGAACTTGAAAGAGAATTTCTCTAGCGCCCTCGAAGACGTTCGAGTTCCTATTGCAGAGCGGTCATATAACGCATTCAGCATTCGATCAATATCGAGATCCTCGAAAGCCGATACCTTATTTTTACTTGCGAAGGCCTTAAGTTGGTCTGCTTTGAAATCTCGACTTTTCATGGCGGCAATTAGCTGCAACATTGCATCTATCTCAGCCGGCTGGCCGACTCCAACGAGCTCGTCCTTGATCTCGGGGAAAAAGTATTCAATTGAGTAATGCCGCATTCCGCTAGACACCTGCTCAATTGTTAGTTTTTCGAACGGCTTCGCGAAGACCTGGATGCTTTCCAAGAGTTGCAAAAAGTCACGCGGCGTGTGGCGAGTCAGTGTCAATAGGGCCTTCACGATCGGTTCGCCGTCGATAGTACTCGGCAGGAAGTCGAGCAACGTTGCTGATCGATCCCCCGTCGCTAGCTGCACTCGAAGATCAGCAAGCGCCATCAGAGCGGAATTTTCTGGAGTCGCGGTATCGTGATACCAGTCGAGGCTTACAGCACTATCTCGTCTTACCTTGTTTTTATTTGCGTCAGGGAAGAGTTCGAAAAGGTCCGTTCTGCAAAGTAGAACAACTTTTGCTGGGACCGACCACGCAATAAACTCCTCATTTATACGCGAGACCTCTTGCAACAGAGCGGCTAGAGAAACATATTGGATCTCTTTATGGGTAAGAATATCGTCAAGGCCGTCAATGATTATAATGTGTTGCGAAGTCGATTTAAATGTTCGGACAGCGACTCGCAAATGTTCAACGAGCTGAAGCAGACCAACCCCCTCCGACGTCTGCGCAGTCTCTCTGGTCGCAGCAATAAGTTTTGGGATTTGTGCCTTGAAAGAATTTTTCGAAGACGTTACGACGAGTCCCTTAAAGTCTCCGATCGGCAAATAGTTGGCCTTCTTTAGAGCAGCGACTGATTTTGCGAACATAGGACTTTTCGGTGCACTATCTCTATCAAAGGAATCTAAGAAGCGTAACAATATTAGCCAGGCCCAAGATGTAGGGTAGCGACTCTCAGGTTCGTCTACCGCAGAACCCACCTTGCCAAAAGCATTAAAGGGGAAATCTTTCAAAACCATCGGCTGTACCACTAAGTCAATTGAATCTGCGCCATCCAAGATCAGCCGTTGCCCGATAGCCGATTTCCCTGAACCTTTATAACCCAAGAAAAGAAATTTATCCCCGTAACGGGCCTGTTCAATCACATCTTGGTGGTCGTAAAACCCCTGCAGCAAAAGATCGGGACGTAAGGAACCCTCTTTTTCTGCGCTTGCATATCCGAACTTAATTGCCTTGTAGTCATGCTTGATCTTCTGCCCCATTTTGATACCCGTTCGTTCAGCCTGGTCGTCTCCCCAACCTACCCGAGCCTGAGTTCATTTGTCAGAGCCACTTCTTCCTCTTGAACACCGCGTAGAGCGCGAAGCCGAACAGCACCATCAGGCCCAGCGCCCACGGGTAGCCCAGCCGCCAGTGCAGCTCGGGCATGTCGTCGAAGTTCATCCCGTAGATGCCGGCCACGAGCGTCGGAGCGAAGAGGATCGCCGCCCAGGAGGAGATCTTGCGGACCACGTCGTTCTGGGCGAGCCCGGTCTCGGTCTGGCGCCGCGAGACGAGCGTCGAGTGCACGGTGAGCGCCTTGTCGAGGATCGCGCGGAGGGAGTCGACCGCCTCCGTGACGCGGATGGTGTGGTCGAGCACGTCGCGGAGGGAGCGGCGCAGCTCGATCCGCTCCGGCGAGGGCGAGGGCTCCCCCTCCACGGGCGTCGACTCCTGCAGCAGCTCGTGCAGCAGGGCGGTCAGCGGCTGCACCGAGCGCTGGAAGTGGATGACCTCGCGCGAGAGCCGGTAGATGCGCTCGGAGAGTCCGTCGTCCGAGTCGTCGCCGAAGAGCTGGTCCTCGATCTCGTCCACGTCGCCCTGGACGCCGAACACCACCGGCGCGTACTCGTCGACGACCTGGTCGAGGATCGCGTAGAGCACCGCTTCGGGCCCGCGGGCGAGGAGGGCCGGATCCTCCTCCAGGCGGCGCCGCACGCGGGCGAGGTCCGGGGAGTCGGCGTGCCGGATGGTGACCACGAAGTCGGGGCCGACGAAGACGTGCAGCTCGCCGAAGACGACCGTCTCGGCGGCGTCCGCGTAGCGCGCCGGCCGCAGCACGACGAAGAGCCCGTCGTCGTAGCGCTCGAGCTTGGCCCGCTGGTGCCCGCTGAGCGCGTCCTCGACGGCGAGCGGGTGCAGCCCGAACTCCTCGGCGACCGCCTCGACCTCCTCGCGCGTCGGGCGGTAGAGGCCGATCCAGGCCATGCCGTGCTCGTCGCGCATCAGCTCGAAGGTGTCCTCGAGCGAGTCGGGGTTCCGGATGCGGCGGCCGTCGACGTACACGGCGTTGTCGACGATGGTCATGGGCTCGGTTCTAGCACGCGGCGCCCGCTCACCAGCTGACCGGCAGCGCCTTGCCCTCCTCGTAGCCCGCGGCCGACTGCAGGCCCACGTGCGCCCGCTCGTGGAAGTCGGCCACGCTCCGGGCGCCGGCGTAGGTGAAGGACGAGCGGACCCCCGAGGTGATCATGTCGAGCAGGTCCTCGACCGAGGGCCGCAACGGGTCGAGGTAGATGGTGGAGGAGGAGATGCCCTCGGCGAAGAGGCGCTTGCGGGCGAGCTCGTAGGCGTCGAGGCGGTCGAAGCGCTCCTGCACCGCCTTGGCCGAGGCCATGCCCCAGCTCTCCTTGTAGACCCGGCCGACCGCGTCGCTGCGCAGCTCCCCCGGCGCCTCGATCGTGCCGGCGAACCAGGAGCCGATCATCACGGAGGCGGCGCCCGCGGCCAGCGCGAGGGCGACGTCGCGCGGGTAGCGCACCCCGCCGTCCGCCCAGACGTGGGCGCCCAGCTCGTGCGCGCGCTCGGCCGTCTCGAGGACGGCCGAGAACTGCGGTCGGCCGACCGCGGTCATCATCCGCGTGGTGCACATCGCGCCGGGGCCGACGCCGACCTTGAGGATGTCCGCTCCCGCGTCGACGAGGTCGTGCACCGCGTCGGCCGTGACGACGTTGCCCGCCGCGATCGGCACTCCGAGATCGAGCGCGGAGACCGTCCGGAGCGCCCGGAGCATCCCCTCCTGGTGGCCGTGCGCGGTGTCGAGGACGAGGACGTCGACGCCCGCGGAGACGAGCGCGCGCGCCTTCGCCTCGACGTCGCCGTTGATGCCGATCGCCGCCGCGACGCGCAGACGCCCGTCCGCGTCGAGCGCCGGGTCGTAGACGGTGGAGCGGAGGGCGCCGGTGCGCGACAGCGTGCCGACCAGGGCGCCGTGGTGCAGCACGGGGGCGAAGTCGAGGTCGGCGGCCACCATGAGGTCGAAGGCGGCCCGCGCGGTGGGCACGTCGTCGGCGTCGATCGAGGGGGTGGCGGAGTGCACCAGGTCGCCCAGGCGCGCGTCCGGCAGCGCGGTCGCCAGGCGCGCGGCCGGGACGCAGCCGAGGATCGCGCCGCCCTCCTCCTGCACCACGAAGCCGTGGCCGGCGACGGCCGGCAGGATGCGCAGCGCCTCCTCCACGGTCGTCGCCGGCGAAGCGGTGAGGGCGCCGGAGAAGGCGACCGGCTGGCGCTTCACCCAGCGGATCGCGGCGTCCAGCGCCTGCAGGGGCATGTCCTGCGGGAGGACGCCGAGCCCGCCCCGGCGCGCGAGCGTCGCTGCGAGGCGCTGACCGGTGACCGAGTTCATGTTGGAGGAGACGACGGGGATCGTCGCCCCGGTGCCGTCGCCCGGGGCGAGCGAGACGTCGAGGCGGCTCGTCACCGACGAGCGGCCGGGGACGAGGAAGACGTCCGAGTAGGTGAGGTCGCCTGAGGGTGTTCCGCCGGAGAAACGCATGGGGGAAACGCTACTCCGGCGCGGCCCCGGGTCGGCCGTGCAGGGAACGGGGCTAGGCTTGGCGACCGGGACGGGACCAGGCGACGGCACCGGTTCCCGCTGGTGCGAGGACGACCTCCTCCGCCGCGGTGGCAGGCGCCGAGGGATGCGACGGGCCCGTCCGGATGATCGAGGACGAATCAACGGAGAGAGTGGGCGATCGGCTGTGTCGAGCCAGTTGACCGGAGCAGGAACAGAGCAGGGCGCGGAGGACTTCGGAGCCAACGAGTGGCTCGTGGAGGAGCTGTACGAGCAGTACAGCGCCGACCGCGCCTCGGTGGACGAGTCCTGGTGGCCCATCCTGGAGCGCTACGGCGCCCAGCTCGCGAACTCCGGCAAGGACGCTCCGGCTCCGGCTCCCGCCGCGGCACCCGCGCCCGCCGCCTCGAAGCCCGCCGCTGCCGCCGAGCGCGTCTCGTCGAGCGGCGGAGGCGCCGTGACCCATCCCGCCGCGGCCTCCTCCTCCGAGTCGACCCCCGCCTCCCGCACCACGTCGAAGCAGCCGAAAGCGCAGCCGATCCCGGCCGACGCTCCGGTGAGCAAGCCCTCCGCCGAGGACTCGACGCCGGACGAGGACGTCGTCACCCCGCTCCGCGGCATGGCGAAGAGCCTCGCGACCAACATGGACGCCAGCCTCAGCATCCCCACCGCGACGAGCGTCCGCACGATCCCTGCGAAGCTGATGATCGACAACCGCATCGTCATCAACAACCACCTGCGCCGCACCCGCGGCGGCAAGGTCTCGTTCACGCACCTGATCGGCTGGGCGCTCATCCGCGCGCTCAAGGACTTCCCGAGCCAGAACGTGTTCTACGACGAGGTCGACGGCAAGCCCGCGGTCGTCGCCCCGGCGCACGTCAACCTCGGCATCGCGATCGACATGCCGAAGCCCGACGGCACGCGCGCCCTGCTCGTGCCGAGCATCAAGCGCGCCGACACGCTGAGCTTCACGGCCTACCTCTCGGCCTACGAGGACCTGGTCAAGCGCGCGCGCGGCAACAAGCTCGTCGCCGGCGACTTCGCGGGCACCACGCTCTCGCTGACGAACCCCGGCGGCATCGGCACGGTCCACTCCGTCCCCCGCCTGATGAAGGGCCAGGGCTGCATCATCGGAGCCGGCGCCCTCGAGTACCCGGCGGAGTTCCAGGGCGCGTCCGAGAAGACGCTGGTCGAGCTGGGCATCGGCAAGACCATCACCCTGACCTCGACCTACGACCACCGCGTCATCCAGGGCGCCGGCTCGGGCGAGTTCCTCAAGATCGTGCACGAGCTCCTGCTCGGCGGCCGCGGCTTCTACGAGGACATCTTCGCCGCGCTGCGCATCCCCTACGACCCGATCCACTGGTCCACGGACATCGCCGTCGACCTCGCCGAGCGCGTCTCCAAGACCGCCCGCGTGCAGGAGCTCATCAACTCGTTCCGCGTCCGCGGGCACCTGATGGCCGACGTCGACCCGCTGGAGTACGTGCAGCGCTCGCACCCCGACCTCGCCATCGAGAGCCACGGCCTCACCTTCTGGGACCTCGACCGCGAGTTCGTCACGGACGGCTTCGGCGGCAAGCGCCAGCTCAAGCTGCGCGACATCCTCGGGATCCTCCGCGACTCGTACTGCCGCACCGTCGGCGTCGAGTACATGCACATCCAGGACCCGGAGCAGCGCGCCTGGATGCAGCAGAAGCTCGAGCGCGGCTACGAGAAGCCGGGCCACGACGAGCAGCTGCGCATCCTGGGCAAGCTCAACGAGGCCGAGGCCTTCGAGACCTTCCTGCAGACCAAGTACGTGGGCCAGAAGCGCTTCTCGCTCGAGGGCGGGGAGTCGCTCATCGCGCTGCTCGACGCCGTCCTGCAGGGCGCGGCCGACGAGCACCTCGACGAGGTCGCGATCGGCATGGCCCACCGCGGCCGCCTGAACGTGCTGACCAACATCGCCGGCAAGACCTACGGCCAGATCTTCCGCGAGTTCGAGGGCACCCAGGACCCGCGCACGGTCCAGGGCTCCGGAGACGTGAAGTACCACCTCGGCACCGAGGGCACCTTCCGCGGCGCGGCGGGCGAGGAGATCCCGGTCTACCTGGCGGCGAACCCCTCGCACCTCGAGGCCGTGAACGGCGTGCTCGAGGGCATCGTCCGCGCCAAGCAGGACCGCAAGCCCATCGGCACCTTCACCACGCTGCCGATCCTCGTGCACGGCGACGCCGCGATGGCGGGCCAGGGCGTGGTGGTCGAGACCCTGCAGATGTCGCAGCTGCGCGCGTACCGCACCGGCGGCACGATCCACATCAACATCAACAACCAGGTCGGGTTCACGACTCCCCCTCACGAGGCCCGCACCTCGATCTACTCGACCGACGGCGCGAAGACGATCCAGGCGCCGATCTTCCACGTGAACGGCGACGACCCCGAGGCGGTCGTCCATGTCGGGCAGCTCGCGTTCGAGTACCGCCAGCGATTCCACCGCGACGTGGTCATCGACCTGATCTGCTACCGCCGGCGCGGGCACAACGAGGGCGACGACCCCTCGATGACCCAGCCGCTGATGTACAGCCTGATCGAGGCCAAGCGCTCGGTCCGCAAGCTGTACACCGAGGCGCTCGTCGGCCGCGGCGACATCACCGAGGAGGAGTACGACCGCGCCCACCAGGACTTCCAGGACCGCCTGGAGCGCGCGTTCGCCGAGACCCACGCCGCGCAGACCGGCGCGATCCCCGTGATCACCGCCGACGGCGACTCCGTGGCCGACCTCGAGCTGCCCGACGCGCAGCAGGGCGAGGACTACCCGGGCGAGCCCGAGGTGACCGGCGTGAAGACCGAGGTCGTCACCCGCATCGGCGACGCGTTCACGACGCCGCCCGAGGGCTTCACCGTGCACCCCAAGCTCCAGCAGCTGCTGGCGAAGCGCCAGGAGATGAGCCGCTCCGGCTCCATCGACTGGGCCTTCGGCGAGCTGCTCGCGCTCGGCTCGCTGCTGCTCGAGGACACCCCGGTGCGCCTTGTCGGCCAGGACACGCGCCGCGGGACCTTCGTCCAGCGCCACGCTGTCCTCCACGACCGCGAGAACGGCCAGGAGTGGCTGCCGCTGATGAACCTGTCCGAGCAGCAGGCTCGGCTCTGGATCTACGACTCGCTGCTCTCGGAGTACGCGGCGATGGCGTTCGAGTACGGCTACTCGGTGGAGCGGCCCGACTCGCTCGTGCTGTGGGAGGCGCAGTTCGGTGACTTCGCGAACGGCGCCCAGATCGTGATCGACGAGTTCATCTCCTCCGCCGAGCAGAAGTGGGGGCAGCGCTCGTCGCTCGTGCTCCTGCTCCCGCACGGCTACGAGGGCCAGGGCCCCGACCACTCGTCGGCCCGGATCGAGCGCTACCTGCAGATGTGCGCGGAGCGGAACATGACCGTCGCGCGCCCGTCGACGCCGGCGTCCTACTTCCACCTGCTGCGCCGCCAGGCCTACTCCCGGCCCCGCCGACCGCTGATCGTCTTCACCCCGAAGGCGATGCTGCGTCTCCGCGGAGCCTCGAGCCCGGTCGAGGACTTCACCTCGGGCCGCTTCCAGCCGGTGATCGACGACGCGCGGATCCAGGACGCCTCGGCCGTGAAGCGCGTCCTGCTCCACGCCGGCAAGGTCCACTACGACCTCAAGGCGGAGCTCGAGAAGAAGCCCGACGACGGCATCGCGCTGGTCCGGGTCGAGCAGTACTACCCGGCGCCGATCGAGGAGCTGCGCGGCATCGCCGAGCGCTACCCGGACGCGGAGCTCGTCTGGGTGCAGGACGAGCCCGAGAACCAGGGCGCCTGGCCGTTCATGGCCCTCGAGGTCGCTCCGAAGCTGGGCCGGTCCATGCGCGTGGTCTCGCGGCCGTCCGCGGCCTCCCCCGCGGCCGGCTCGGCCAAGCGGCACGCCTCCGAGCAGGCCGACCTGCTGTCGCGGGCGCTCACCCGCTGACCCGCGGTCCGCACGACGCGGTCGGGCCCGTCGGAACCTCGTGTTCCGGCGGGCCCGTCGCGTTGCGGGCGGACCGTGCCTGACCGCAGGCCCGCAGAGACCGGCAGGAGCGCGCGCGACGTGCGGGTGCCGCGGCGACCGGAGGCCGCCGGACACGACGGAGCCCCGGCCCCTCGAGGGCCCGCGGTGCGCGGGAGGTCTCGAACGGCCGGGGCTCCCCGGGTCGTGCTGCGCCTAGAGGCGGGCGGGCGCCTGGGAGTGCGCGGCGTGCTCGTCGCGGAGCATGCCGAGCACCTGGGCGCGGAGGTCCTCCGGCGCCGTCTCCTTGCACGCCCGCTGCACGGCGACCGTCAGAACCACGCCGACCTTCGCCTCGTCGGCGCAGTCGACGCATCCCGCCATGTGCTCGCGGATGTCGGCGGCGTCCTCCTTGCACAGCTCGTTGTGGAGGTACTCCTCGAGCTCGGCCTTCGCCTTCGTGCAGCCGCTGTCGGTCATTTCGTGCTCCCGGAAGTGAATGCGGCGCGGAATCCGCGCTCGCGTGCGTAGTCGGTGAGTCGTTCGCGCAGCATGCGCCGGCCGCGGTGCAGCCGGCTCATGACGGTCCCGACGGGGGTCTTCATGATGTCCGCGATCTCCTGGTAGGAGAAGCCTTCGACATCGGCGAAGTAGACGGCGAGCCGGAAGTCCTCCGGGATCGCCTGGAGCGCCTCCTTCACCGCGGTGTCGGGGAGGTGGTCGATCGCCTCCGCCTCGGCCGAGCGGCTGGAGGTGGCCGTGGTCGACTCGGCGCCGCCCAGCTGCCAGTCCTCGAGCTCGTCGATCGCGCTCTGATAGGGCTCGCGCTGCTTCTTGCGGTACGAGTTGATGAACGTGTTCGTGAGGATGCGGTAGAGCCAGGCCTTCAGGTTGGTGCCCTGCTCGAACTGGCGGAACGCGCCGAAGGCCTTCGCGAAAGTCTCCTGCACGAGGTCCTGCGCGTCGGAGGGGTTCTTCGTCATCCGCAGACCGGCCGCGTAGAGCTGGTCGATGAAGGGCAGCGCCTGCTGCTCGAAGAGGGAGCGGAGATCGACGGGAGCCTCGACCGGGGCGTCGTCCAGCGACTCCTCGACGGTCTCCACGATCGTCTGCTCCGCGTCGGCGGGCTCGGGAGCCTCGTCGGCGGGGGTGGTGCGGGGTTCGTCGTCGCGAGTCATCACGAGCGATTCTAGAGCGGCGGCGCGGCGGACGACCGGGGTTGCGGCACGAGGGCGCCTCCGGGCGACGGGCCTGCTGCTCCGGAGGACCGGGGGTGCTGCCGTCATGCTCCGCCTCCGTCACGCTCCTGACGACGCCCTGCGCGCCGACTATCCTGACAACCGATGGTCTTCTCGCGTTATTCCGCCCCCGAGTTCGATCCGTACGGCGACGCCCGTGCGCTCCCCGGCGACGACGCCTGGCCCGCACCCCTCGCGGCCGGCGCTCTCGACGCCGAGGTCGGCCTGCCCGGCTCCAAGTCGCTGACCAACCGGGAGCTGGTGCTCGCTGCTCTGGCCGACGGGCCCTCCACGCTGCGGGCGCCGCTGCACTCCCGCGACAGCGCCCTGATGGTCGAGGCGCTGCGCTCGCTCGGCACCACGATCCGGGAGTCCGGCTCGACCGGCGGCTTCGGCGCCGACCTGGTCGTGGAGCCCGCGGAGGAGCTGCTCGGCTCGACGACGATCGACTGCGGGCTCGCGGGCACCGTGATGCGCTTCGTCCCGCCGCTGGCCGGCCTCGCGCTCGGCCCCACCACCTTCGACGGCGACGCGTACGCGGCGAAGCGGCCGATGGGGGCGACGATCGCCTCCCTCCGCGCGCTCGGCGTGGACGTCGCCGATGACGGCCGCGGCGCGCTCCCCTTCACCGTCCACGGCTCCGGGGCCGTCCGGGGCGGCGACGTCGTCGTCGACGCCTCGCGGTCGAGCCAGTTCGTCTCGGCGCTCCTGCTGGCCGGCGCCCGCTTCGAGGAGGGACTGCACCTGCGCCACGAGGGCAGCGCCGTCCCCTCTCGGCCCCACATCGACATGACCGTCGCCGCACTGGCGGCACGGGGCGTCGAGGTCGGCACGCCCGCCGACGGCGAGTGGACCGTCGCGCCGCAGCCCATCGCCGGCGCCGACGTGCTGATCGAGCCCGACCTCTCGAACGCCGCGCCGTTCCTCGCTGCGGCCCTCGTCACGGGCGGCCGCGTCCGGCTTCGCCACTGGCCGGCCGTCACCACGCAGGTCGGGGCGCACCTCGAGCGGATCCTGCCGCTGTTCGGCGCCCGCGTCGAGCGCGACGGCGAGGACCTCGTGGTCACCGGCGGCGACGAGATCCTGGGCGTGGACCTCGACCTGTCGGAGGGAGGCGAGCTCGCCCCCGCCCTCGCCGCCCTCGCCGCGCTGGCCTCCACTCCCAGCACCCTGACCGGGATCGGCCACATCCGCCACCACGAGACGGACCGCCTCGCCGCCCTCGCCGCCGAGATCACCGGCCTCGGCGGCCGGGTCACGGAGCTCGAGGACGGTCTGCGCATCGAGCCCGCCGAGCTCCACGGCGGCCGCTGGCGCACCTACTCCGACCACCGCATGGCCCACGCCGGCGCTCTGATCGGCCTCGTGGTCCCCGGCGTGGTGATCGAGGACGTCGCCACGACAGCGAAGACCCTCCCGCAGTTCCCGGAGCTGTGGACGACCCTTGCCGGATCGGTCTGACCCGTGTCGTGGTGGACGGACAGCGGCCTCGACGCCGACGGTGCTCTCGACGACTTCGACGGGTACGACGAGTCGGACGCGCGGGTGCGCCCGAACCCGAAGGGCACGAAGCCCCGGACCAAGAACAGGCCCGCCTACGAGGACGCAGAGATCGCGATGGTGCTCGGCGTCGACCGGGGTCGCTACACGGTGATGATCGGCGACGGGACGCCCGAGGAGCACGAGTTCACGGCGGCCCGGGCCCGCGAGCTGCGGCGCCAGGCGATCGTGGCCGGCGACCGCGTCGACGTGGTCGGGGACTCCAGCGGCGACGAGGGGACGCTCGCCCGCATCGTCCGCATCCGCGAGCGGTCGACCCTCCTCCGCCGCAGCGCCGACGACACCGACGCGATCGAGCGCGTGATCGTCGCCAACGCCGACCAGATGCTCTGCGTGGTGGCCGCCGCCGACCCCGAGCCCCGGACCCGGCTGGTCGACCGCTACCTGGTCGCCGCCTTCGACGCCGGGATCACTCCGATGCTCTGCATCACCAAGACCGACCTCGCGGACCCGGCCCCGTTCCTCCGCAACTTCGAGGGGCTCGACCTCCGCGTGTTCCTCTCGAGCCAGGACGAGCCGCCGGTCGACGAGATCGCCGACGCCCTCCTCGGCCACGAGACCGTGGTCGTCGGGCACTCCGGAGTCGGCAAGTCCACCCTCGTGAACAAGCTCGTCCCGGACGCGCACCGGGCCATCGGGCGCGTCAACACCGTGACGGGCCGCGGTCGGCACACCTCGTCCTCCACCGTCTCGCTCCGCGTGGAGCGCGGCGACCGGCACGGCTGGGTCATCGACACCCCCGGCGTCCGCTCGTTCGGACTCGGCCACGTGAACACCGACAACATCCTCGGCGCGTTCACGACACTCGCCGTGATCGCCCGGGACTGCCCGCGCGGCTGCACGCACCTGCCCGACTCCCCCGACTGCGCCATCATCGAGGCGGTCGAGGGCGGACTGCTGGGCGCCAGCGGACCGGAGCGCCTCGACTCGCTCCAGCGCCTCCTGACCACCTTCGCCACGACCGACGGAAGCAGACGATGACCGACCTCTCCCCCCTCCCCGCCGAGGCGCGCCTCGCCGCCGGCGACTCCGCTCCGGAGTTCACGCTGCCGAACCAGGACGGCGAGCCCGTCTCGCTCGCGGACTACCGCGGACGGCGCGTCATCCTGTTCTTCTACCCCGAGGCCGACACCCCCGGCTGCACCACGGAGGCCTGCGACTTCCGCGACAACGCGGCGTCCCTCCGCGACTCCGGCTACGAGGTCCTCGGGATCTCGCGGGACGCTCCGGAGGCGCTGCGCCGCTGGGCCGACGCCCAGGGCATCGCGTACCCGCTGCTGAGCGACCCCGACATGACCGTGCACCGCGCGTACGCGGTGTGGGGCGAGAAGAGCCTCTACGGCAAGACCGTCGTCGGCGTGCTGCGCTCGACGTTCGTCGTCGGAGCCGAGGGAGCGCTCGAGTTCGCGCAGTACGGCGTCCGGGCGACCGGGCACGTCCAGGCGCTCCGCAAGAAGCTGAAGCTCGTGTGACCCCCGGGCGCGCGGTGCAGGTCATCGCGCGCCACCGGCTCTCGGAGGTACGCTCATCTGCGAGCATCTCTCATGTCGACGTGAGCGGCACCGCCCGGTGCCCCGTCGGGACGAGGGGTGGTCAGGGTGCGCTCGAATGCTCGCAGGACGACGGCCGCAGCGGCGATCGCGGTCGTGGCCGCTGTACTGGCGGGCTGCACGCCACCGGAGCCGGCGCTCACCGCCGCCAGGGTGCTGCAGGCGGTGTCCGTCGCCGTCTCGTCCGACGGGGGTGTCCGTGCGATCGAGGGGACGGCCCTCGCCGTCGGCGACGACCCGTCCGACGCCTCGGCGACCACCACCGTCTACGATCCCCCCGAGGTCGCCGCCGACCTGCCGGTCCGTGTCCGGCCCTCGTGGCGCACCGCCGACGCCTCGGGCACCGATCCGGCCGACCTCGCCGGGCGCTCGGGTCGGATCGAGATCTCGCTCGCGGTGGAGAACCTGACGGTCCGGCCCGAGGAGGTCGCGTTCGACGCGGCCGGTCGTGCAGCCCGCCGCAGTGCACTCGTCGGCGCTCCGCTGACGATCGCAGCCTCCGCGGTCCTGCCGGGCGTCTCGCCGAGTCGCGTCGTCACCGAGAGCGAGTCGGGTGCCGTCACCAACGGCGTGCTCAGCCGTGACGAGCACGGAGACGCCGTCGTGCAGTGGGCCGCTCTCCTCGCTCCCCCGGGCGGTGGCGCGACGGCGACGCTGACCCTCGTCGCCGACGTCGCCGACTTCGCCGTCCCCGCCTTCGACCTGGCGGTCCAGCCCGGCGTGAGCACCGACCCGACCACCGAGGGGGCGGTGGGCGCCGCGTTCGACTCCTCCGACGCCTCGCCGCTCGCCCTCGAGCGCCGCACGATCGAGGTCGTCACCGCGGTGGACGACCTGCTGACGCAGGCCGGCACCACCGTCGCCGAGGTGCGGGGCTCGCTCGACGCGACCTCCGAGACTCTCGGTGTCCGCACGGCCGAGGAGCTGCGGGCCGGCGCCGCCTCGACGGCGGCCTCGATGCAGAGCCTCTCCGGGCAGCTCGGCGCGCTCCGGGCGCAGCTGTCGTCGACGGTCTCGGGCACCGAGTCCGGCCTGCTGGCGCAGCTGTCCGAGGCGATCGACGCGGTGGACGCCCTGCTGGGCGATACATCGGCCGCGGTGCCGCCGCCGACGGTCTCGGGCAGCGGATGCGGAGTCGCCGTCGACGGCGGCCGCTCCGGCTCGATCCACTCCGAGCTGCTGCGGCTCACGGCCGAGCTCGACGCGTACGGAGCGGCGGCCGAGTCCTGCCGCGACGAGGTCGTCGCGGCTGTCCGTGCTGCCGCGGGGCCGGCACAGCCCTCCGCCGAGACCTGCACGGCACCCTCGACCACCTGCTCCCTCGCCGCCTCCGGAGCCGCCGTCGACACCGTGCTGCTCGGGATGCTCGATCGCGGGCAGGACCTCGTCGACTCCCTGCAGCCGGAGCTGATGGACGGCGTGCAGGCCGGGTTCGCCGCCCTCGCGAGCAGGGTGGACGCCGCGTCGGCCTCGGTGGACACCCTGGCCGACCCGGAGGGATCCGTCACCCGGGCACTCGCCGCCCTGTCGGCGACGCTGGACGAGCTCGACGAGGACACCGCGGGCCTGGAGACGACGGTCGCCTCGGTCGGCACCGCCGCCACGACCGCCCTGGACGAGCTCGGCACGCCGACCAGCACGGGGTCGCTGTCGGCGCAGAACCAGGAGCTGGCCGATCGGCTCTGCGAGCTGTCGCCGGCGACACTGTCCCCTGCTGCCGCACCCACGCCGACCGGGCGCCCGACGCGCGCACCCGTGGAGGTGACCCGGGGCTCCGTCGAGGAGCTCCGCGCCTACCTGACCGCGACGCCCTGCTCCGGCACGGGCCGCCTCGACGCTCCCGACGGCTATCCGGCCCCCCTGGCCGATCGGCTGAGCGACCAGGTCCACGCGTGGACCGCCGTCGCCTCCACCGTCGGCAGCACCGGCGCTAGCGCCGACCTCGCCGCCCTGCGCGCCGCGCTCGCCACGGTCCGCGGAGGCGTGGCCGAGGCCGGCGCGACGGCCGGCTCGGACGACACGCGCCTCACCGGCCTGCTCGCCTCCCTCCGCACCGGCGTCGACGCGCTGACCGCTCAGCGCGACGCACTCGGCACCCGCATCGACGCTCTCGGTGCCCAGCAGGACGCTCTCGCACCGGCGATCCAGAAGGCGTTCGCCGAGGCGGACACGGCAGCCGCATCCGCGGTCACCGCACTCCTCGACGAGCAGGTGCGGCGGATCTCGACGCGCTCCGGCGCCGACGCCGACGCGGTCGTCGCGATGTTCGACCGGTCGGTCTCGAGCCTGCGCACGGCCTCCTCCGGCATCCGCTCCGACGGTGCAGCGACGGTGGACGCCGGGCACCGGGCTCTCCGCACCGCGGAGGCCCGGATCGGCGGGGCCGTCTCTGAGCGGACGCGCGCCTCCCTGGCCGGCATCGCGACGACGATCGACGCCTCGACCCGCGACACCGACGCGGCCGCCGCGCTCCTCGCAGCCGATCTGCACAAGGTGCTCCTGGACCTCGGCGACCGGACGGTCGGCGGCTCCGGCCTGCTCGGATCGATGACCACGAGTGCCGCGAAGGTCGGCACCGCCGACGTGCAGCTCGCCCTCGCCTCGCAGAGCGCACGGGGCTACGCCGCGGTGCGATCCGAGGACGTCTCGGGCATCCTGCTGGCGCAGGCCCAGGAGCGGGCCTCCCTCCGCGCCGGGGATGAGCTTCCCGCGTTCCACCTCGACCTGCCCGAGGGCACGCGGACCCGGACGGTCTACTCCTTCCGGATCGGGGACGAGCGATGACCCGCCTGGGCAGGCGCGCGGCGCAGCACCCCCGCACCGCCCGACGGAGCCCGATGCTGATCGGCGGCGCCGTCGCCCTCCTCGGCGTCAGCGGTGCCCTCGTCTCCCTCCTGCCCCCGCAGTCCGCCCCGATGACGGAGGTCGCCGCTCTCCCGGTCGGCTTCTCGTGCGCCCGGGTGCCCGAGCGGATGACGCTCGGGGTGGTGGTCTCGCTCAGCTCGGCTCCGGGCGAGGGCGCGGAATGGAAGGACGCGGCGAACGGCGCCGTCGTCGCCGCGCACCGGTCAGCGATGGGCGGCTGCGAGATCGGTCTCGTCGCCGTCGACGACCACGGGACGCCCGAGGGTGCCCGCGCCGCCGTCGAGGAGCTGACGGGGCAGGGCGTGTCCGGCCTCGTCCTCGCGACCCACGGCACCCACACCGCTGCGGCCGTGGACGCCGCTCGGGCCGCGGGGACAGCGGCCGTCCTCCCGTACGGAGGCGGCCCCGCCCTGCCCGACGACGGCGTCTGGTCCCTCGGACCCGACACCGCCTCGGCCGACGCGGCACTCGTGGAGGAGGCCGGCGGAGGCGCCCGGGTACTCCTCGTCGACACCGGTGGAGGCACCCCGACCGGTCTCTCGCCCGCCGCGACGGTGACCGCCGATCCCGGCGCCACCGCGGACGTGATCATCACCGCCGCCCGCCCGCACCTCGAGGGCGAGCTGGCGGTCGAGCGCGTCGTCGTGTCCGGCCCCGCCGCGGCGCAGGCGACGGCGGTCGCCGCTCTGCAGGCGGCGGGGGCGTCCGTCCCGATCCTGCTCACGCCCGACGCGCTGAGCCCCGCCTTCGCTCCCGCCCTGGCCGCGGCCGGAGGCACCCTCTCGGGAGATCTGACGACGATCGGCACGGATTCCGGCGACGCGGTCGCTCTCCGCGGCGACGAGCGCGGGCGCGCGGCCTCTGCGTTCCTGGGGGCTGTGCGGATGACCGCCGACGATGCCGCGCGGACGACCCTCCTCGGCGACCGCGCGTTCCGCGATCTCGCCGCGGTCGCGGACGCCCCCAGCCACGACGCCGTCGTGGCGCTGGTGCGAGCCGCGGCCGTCGCAGGCAGCAGAGAACCCGCGGCGGTCGCCGCCGCACTCCGGGGATCCACGATCGGACCGGCGGACGGGCTCGCCGGTCCGCCGCTCGACTTCGGCGCCGCGCACGCTCTGGACGTCCCGGCACTCCCCCTCCACTCCTCGCCGCAGCGCCTCGGCCTGCGGCCCGCCGACCCGCCGCTGCTCTGGTTCGCCGGACAGCCCCGACCGTGAGCCCCCGGTGCGACTCCTCCTCGACCTCGACGGCACCCGCTCCGACATCGACCTCGGCCGCCACCGCGACTCCGCGACACTCGGCGAGCTGATCGCCACCGCCACCGGGCACCGCCTCCCGCCCGGGACGGCCCTCGCCGTCGACACCGCCCTGCACCCTGTGGAGACCCGGCTGGCCGATCTGCTGCTGCTCGAGGGGACGCGGATCGCCCGCTCCCCCCTGCCCCGACCTGCCGCGGCCCGCGGGTGGACGGCCGTGCTGTCGGGCGGTCTCGGCGCGGGAGCCGTGGTCGAGATCCCGCGGGGCCGTGCGCTGATCGTGGGCCGCTCCCCGCACGCCGACGTCGTCCTCGACACGGCGAGCGCCTCCTGGGAGCACTTCTCGGTGACCCGCGAGGGCGACGGCCTGCGGGTGCGCGACGCCGACAGCACCAACGGCACTCTGGTCGACGGCGTCTCCGCGACGGGGGACGGGGTCCTCGTCTCCGACGCCGCGGTCGTGATCGCCGGTGGGGCGGCTCTCCGACTGCGCCCCGCGCCTCCCGAGCTCCTCGCGCCCGAGCCGGGGAGCACGGACAACGTCACCGCGACGGCGACTGTGCCCTTCAACCGGCCGCCGCGACCGGGACGTCCGGCGGCCGGCGAGGCGGTCGTCCCGCCGGCCCGCCTCGAGATCGCCTCCGCCACGAACTTCAGCGTGATCACCGTCGCCGCGCCGCTCGTCCTCGCCTTCGCGATGGTCCTCATCATGGGCGATGCGCGCTACGCCCTCTTCGCCGCGCTCAGCCCCGTGGCCGGAGTGGGCCTGTGGTTCGAGCAGCGGCACCGGCACGCCCGAGCGACCCGGTCCGAGGAGCAGCGCTACGGCGAGGCGCTGCAGACGCTCCGCGACGACATCGCCCGTTCCGCGCGTGTCGAACGGGCCCGCCTCGAGGAGGACGCGCCCGACCCGGCGACGACGATCCGCCGGGCGGCGCTGCCCGCCACGTCGCTGTGGCAGCGGCGCGCGACCTCCGCCGATGTGCTCCGCCTGCACATCGGCGTCGGCGACGTCCCGTGGTCTCCCCCGCTCGATCAGCGCGGAGTGCCGCGGCTCGAGGAGGAGGTGCGCGCGATCCTGGCGGTGAGCGTCGTCCCGAGCGCGCCCGTGTCCATCGATCTCGCGGACTCGGGCGTCGTCGGGATCGTCGGCGACCGCGAGGGCGGCCTCGCTCTGGCGAGGAGCCTGCTCTGCCAGGCGGCGGTCCACTGCGGTCCGGCCGACCTGGCGATCGGGGTGTTCTGCGACCGGCGACGCGACTCCGACTGGAGCTGGGCCTCCTGGCTCCCCCACACGCGTCTGCCCGGGGGCGGACGCCGCCTCTCCGACCGGCGCGACCGCAGCTCCGAGCTCCTCCGCGCCCTCCGCGAGGAGGACTCGCCGCGCGTGCTCCTGGTGCTCGACTCCGACGTGCTGACCGAGGGACGCGCCGCTCCGGCGCGCGAACTCCTCGGACTCGGCCGCGGCGAGCGCGAGGCGGCGACCCGGATCTCCGGCCTCGTCCTCGCGGCGTCGGAGGAGCAGCTCCCCGCCTCCTGCACGGTCGTCGTCCGGGTCGGAGCGGACGCCTCGGCGGTCCTCTCCCGGCCCGACGAGCGGATCACCGTCGAGGACGTGGTGCTCGCCGGTCTCGCCTCCTCCACGGCCGAGCGCTGTGCGCGCGACCTGGCGCGCTTCGAGGACCCGGAGCTCGTCACCGCGGGGGCGGCCCTCTCCGCGCTCGTGCGGCTGCCGCCGCTCCTGGGCGCCGATCGTCCGACCGCCGCGGACGTCCGGGGGTGGTGGTCGAGCGCCCGGGGCGTGCGCGCGCCCGTCGGCTCGTCCGAGCACGGTCCGCTCGTGCTCGATCTCGTCGCCGACGGCCCGCACGGCCTGGTCGGCGGCACCACGGGCTCGGGCAAGAGCGAGTTCCTGCGCTCCTTCGTGGCCGGCCTCGCGGCCTGGAACGATCCGACGCGCCTCACCTTCGTGCTCATCGACTTCAAGGGGGGTGCAGCGTTCGCGTCCTGCGAGCGGCTCCCGCACACGATCGGCACCATCAGCAACCTCGACGCCCAGCTCGCCGACCGCGCGCTGCGCTCGCTCCAGGCCGAGATGCGGCGTCGTCAGCGGCTCTTCGCCGCCGCCGGCGAGGGTTTCGACGACCTCGACGCGTACTGTGCCACCTCGCCGCCGGAGCCGATGCCGCGGCTCCTGCTCGTCGTCGACGAGTTCGCCGTTCTCGCGAAGGAGCATCCCGACGTCCTGACGTCCCTCGTGAGCGTCGCCGCGGTCGGCAGGACGCTCGGCGTGCACATGATCCTCGCCACCCAGCGTCCGGCCGGAGTGGTGAACGACGACATCCTCGCCAACACCAACCTCCGCGTCGCCCTCCGGGTGCAGAGCCGGGACGACTCCACCGACGTGATCGGAGTCGCGAGCGCGGCCGGGATCTCCCGCTCCCAGACCGGCCGGGCGTACGTGAAGCGGGGCCAGAACGACATCTCGCCCGTCCAGACGGCGCTGGTCACCGGTCGCGCGGAGGCGGCGGCCGTCGAGGCGATCGAGGTCCGCCCGGTCGGACCCACGGGCGTCCCCGTCGAGGGCCCCTCCCCGGTCGCCGCCGACGAGACGGCCCCGACCGATCTCGACCTCCTGATCGACGCGGTGGTCGAGGCGGACGTCGCTTCGGGCTTCGGCCCTCCCCGCCCGATCTGGCCGGAGCCGCTCGAGGACACCGTGGCCCTCAGCGGGTTCGGTGCGGAGGAGTCCGACCTCGGTCGCGTCGTCGGCGACGTCCTGCACGTCGCACTCTCGGACGACCCCGACCGGCAGCGCCGGACGCCGACCGGCTGGGATCTGGGCGAGGGGAACCTGCTCCTCATCGGCATCCCCGGCAGCGGCACCAGCACGGCGCTCGCGTCGATCGCGCTGACGGCCGCCCGCCACTTCCCCCCGGACGAGCTCGACCTCTACGTCCTCGATGCTGGTTCCCGCGACTCCGCCCCGCTCGCGCGACTCCCGCACACCGTCTCCTACGTCGGCGCAGGTGGCGGATCCCACGAGAAGCAGACCCGGTTCCTCCGTCACCTGCGCGACGAGGTGCGCCGGCGCCGAGCATCGCCCGGGGGCCACCGTCGTGCGCTGGTGCTCATCGACGGTCTCGCGACTCTGAAGGACGAGTTCCAGGACTGGGAGGGCCTGGCTCTGATGGAGGCGTTCACCCGCGCCTACGCCGACGGACCGGAGCTCGGCCTGCACTTCGCGGTGACGAGCACCCGGGCGAGGGCGATCCCCTCGGTGATGGAGGAGGTCACGACGCAGAAGTGGCTGTTCCGCCTCGCCGACCCGCAGGACTACGCCGCCGCCGGGGTGAAGCCGGTGCAGGCGCCGGCAGCGGTGCCGGGGCGCTGCGTTCTCACCTCGTCGCTCCTGCAGACGCAGGTCGCGACTCCGAGGGCCGGTCTCGACGACGCGATCGCCGAGCTCGCGGCCGCCTGGCCGGATGCGCGCGGCAGGACGAGCACGGTCGGCACGCTTCCCGACAGGGTCGCTGTGGGCGCACTCGGGATCGAGGCCCGCTTCGATCGCGAGCCGTGGCTGCTCCCGATCGGCCTCGGCGAGTCGGACCTCGCCCCGCTGGCGTTCCAGGTCTTCGAGGGCGAGCACGTCGTCATCGCCGGACCCGCTCGATCGGGCAAGTCGACCGTGCTGCTCGCCCTGGCCGAGGCGGCGCGGGCCGCCGGCTCGGTCGCCGTCTGGGGAGTGTGCGATCGACGCTCCCCGCTCAGGGGCGCCGACCTCGACCGACTCGCCGTGGGCGCGGAGGAGCTCTGCACCCTCCTCGCGTCGCTGTCGACGGAGGAGGGCCCCGTGCTGCTCCTCCTCGACGATGCCGAACGCTGGGACGACACCGACCAGGCGCTGATGAGGCTGGTCTCGTCGGGTCGCCCGGGACTCTGCGTCGTGCTGGCCGGCCGGTCGAGCGAGCTCCGCAGCCATTTCGGGAACTGGACGAAGAAGGCGGCGGCCTCCCGCTCCGTGCTGCTGCTCCAGCCCGACATCGACAACGACGGCACTCTCCTCGGCGCGCAGATCCCGCGGCGCTTCCCCGTCCCGCCCACGGTGGGCCGGGGCTTCGTCAGCCTCGACGGCGAGATCCACTTCGTGCAGTCGGTCTCGCCGACGCCGGCGGACGGCGGCTGATCAGCGCCCTCGGGCGGGTGATCGCGCCTCCGCCACCGAGTCGATCGGCGCGTCCTCCTCGAGAGCGCTCCGATCACTCCGAGACGCTCCGATGGAGGTGCGCGGAGGAAGGAGCGCGGCGACGACGAGCACGTCCCGCCCCCGCTCGCCGGAGCACGCAGGGGCGGGACGGCCGGTCAGCTCCCTCCGCCGGCGGCGAAGATGTTCTGCGAGATCGTCGCCAGCGGGCTGCGCAGCTCCTCGAGCTCCTGCTTGGCCTTCTCGAGGGCCGACTTCGTCTCCGGCCAGGTCGACGAGCGGAACTGCGAGGCCAGCGGACCGTCCCAGAGGTTCGGATCGGACAGTGTCCGCCCCTGTGCGTCGAGCCGGCTGATCTGATCGGCGAGGCCGCCGTTGACGATCGACTGGATCTGCTGGATCGCGGACTTCGCCTCGTCGGTCGAGAGAACACGTGACATGGATCACACCTTTCTACCCCTGCGGACGGGACCGTCCCGACCGCTCCCCACTCCACCAACGTCTCATGAGGATGTCTCGTCATGGTAGAAGGCAAGACAGCACAGACGGCTCGCGTGGCGTCGACGGCTCGACACTGGCGCGGGAGGTCGACTCACTCGCGAGTGGTGATCGCGAAGGGACTGCTCGAGAGGTCCGAGAACGCGCCCACTCGGGCGCGCAGCTCGCAGGACGGAGTCACCGTGAGGGCGGTCACCGTCAGCCCGTCGGACGACACGGCGACCGCGCCGCCGCAGCCGTCGCTGAACCGCACGCCCTCCACTCCGCCCGCGATCGCGTCGAGCATGCTGCTCGCCGGCGCGGACGACGGCGTCGCGAGCAGGGGGTTCACGGGGTCGGCCCCGCTCGGCCAGACCGGCACCAGCGTCACCGGCAGCGGGGTCCGGCCGACCGTCCGCGCGGGAGTCTCGATGCGCACATCCCGCAGCCGCTGCACGGGATACGCCGTCCCGGTGACCGCAGGGTCGGCCACGGCCTGTGCCGTCGCAGACGCTGCCGCCGCCAGCCACCCGTCCAGGGCGCTCTGCTCGGCCACCGCGATCGGCACGGTCGCCGTGACGTCGACGATCCCCTGCGCCGGGACGTGCAGGTCCGTCAGGCTCCAACCGCAGCCGACCCCGACTCCGGTGACGCTCGGCCGGTTGCGCACCGCCGTCACTCCGGACCAGCTGGCCGCGGGGCACGCCGCCGCGGCGTCCGGGCCCGGCAGCACCTCGAGGAAGGACCCCGAGAGGGGCGCGCTCTGGGCGGAGTAGGAGATCTCGACGACCACGGCCCGTCGCTCCGCGTCCCAGGTGGCCGATCGCGTCACTCCGAGGCCCGTCGGCAGCGGCCGGTCCTGCTGCCGGGCCGACAGGTCGGCATCCGGTGCCGAGGCCCGTGCTCCGCCGCCGCGCGGCTGGACGGCGAGGAGCACCGCCCCGATGAGCAGGACGCCGGCGCCGACGGCGGCGAGAATCATCCGCAGACGTCCGCCGCGCCCCCGCCGAGCAGGAGCCTCGAACGGCCGTTCCGCCAGGCGCAGCTCGCGGCGCGGCACCGGGCGGAGCACGGTCGCCTGCGACGACGGGCCGAGCTCGGGAGCGGGCCCCTCCTCCACCGGCTCCGACGACATCTCCACCGCCATCCCGCGGAGGACCGTGCCCGGGCGCTCGGCCTCCTCGAACTCCGCCGCGCCCGCCGCGAGCGGCAGCGCCGGCAGCCCGGCCAGCGCCGGGGAGAGGCGTCGCAGGATCCCCGCCGCCTCCGCAGCCGTCGGCCGCGACGCCGGATCCTTCGCGAGCATCCGGTCCAGGAGCGACGCGAGCCGCGGCGGCAGATCCAGCGGCGGCGGGAGCATCGCGACGTGCCGGTAGGCGACCGCGACGTCGGCGCCGGGGCCCGCGAAGGGGGTCCGGCCGCACAGCAGCTCGTAGAGCAGGATCCCCGTCGAGTAGACGTCGCTCGGCGGGCCGGCCGCTCCGGTGGCGAGCATCTCGGGCGAGAGGTACTCCGGCGTCCCGATGACGCCCGTCGTCGCGCGCGGCCCCTCGGCGACCACGTGAGCGATGCCGAAGTCGGAGACGCGGACGGCGGAGCCCGCATCGTCCGCACCCTCCGCGAGCAGGACGTTGTCGGGCTTCATGTCCCGGTGGACCGTGCCGATCGCGTGCGCGGCGGCGAGAGCGTCGAGGATCGAGGCCGCCACGGGCAGCGCATCGACCGCCGGGAGGGTGCCCTCGTCCCGCAGCAGCTCCCGCAGCGATCCGCCGCCGACGAGCTCCATCACGATCCCGAGCGTCTCCCCCTCCACGACGAGGTCGAGCACCTCCACGACGTGCGGGTGCCGCAGACGGGTGAGCACCGACCTCTCACGGACGAACCGCTCGACCAGGCCCGCGTCGTGCACGTGCTCACCGCGGAGGAGCTTCGCCGCGCGGTCCGGCCCCTGCGCGTCGGCGACGCGCCACACCTCGCCCGCGGCACCCGAGCCGATCCGCTCGAGCAGGCGGTAGCGCGCCCCCAACGGATCCCCGGCACTCCTCGCCATGCCGCCTCCCGATCCGAGCTTCCGTCATCTTCGAGAGGAAACATAGCGGAGACCGCTCGGGCGGATCAGCGGTGGCGCATCGGCCTGATCAGAACCCCTCGTTGGCGCGCGGTGCGTAGTCGGCGCCCAGCGCCTCCAGCTCGTCGGCGGTCAGCTCCACGTCCAGCGACGCGACCGCGTCGTCGAGGTGGTGGAGCTTCGTGGCTCCGACGATCGGAGCGGTGACCGCCTCCTGCTGCCGGACCCAGGCGAGCGCCACCTGCGCACGGGGCACGCCGCGCTGCTCGGCGATGCGTGCGACGGTCGCGACGGTCCGCCGGTCGGCCTCCTCCTGCTGGCGGTAGAGGGTGCCGCCGAAGACGTCGGTCTCGGTGCGCGCCGTGGTCTCGTCCCAGTCGCGGGTGAGCCGGCCCCGGGCGAGCGGCGACCACGGGATCACGCCGACTCCCTGGTCGACGCAGAAGGGGTGCAGCTCGCGCTCGTCCTCGCGCTGGATCAGGTTGTACTGGTCCTGCATCGAGACGAACCGCGTCCAGCCGCCCAGATCCGCGGTGTACTGCGCCTTCGCGAACTGCCACGCCCACATGCTCGAGGCGCCGATGTAGCGCGCCCTGCCCGAGCGGACGACGTCGTGGAGCGTCTCCATCGTCTCCTCGATCGGCGTCTCGGGGTCCCAGCGGTGGATCTGGTAGAGGTCGACGTAGTCCGTGCCGAGACGCCGGAGGCTGTCGTCGATCGCGCTGAGGATGTGCCGCCGCGAGAGGCCGCCGCCGTTGGGGCCGGGGCGCATCCGCCCGTGGACCTTCGTGGCGATCACGACCTCCTCGCGGACCGCGAAGTCCGCGAGCGCCCGGCCGACGAACTCCTCGCTCGTGCCGTCGGAGTAGACGTCCGCCGTGTCGAACGTGGTGACGCCGAGCTCCAGCGCCCGCCGGAGGAAGGTCCGCGACTCCTCCTCGCCCATGCTCCAGCCGTGGGCACCGCGGTCGGGAGCGCCGAAGCTCATGCAGCCGAGGACGATCGAGGAGATCTGCAGGCCGCTGGAGCCGAGTCGGGTGGAGTCCATGCGCGTCGCTTCCGTGTCGAGGAGGGGGTCCCTCCAGCGTCGCACCCGCGAGCGGCGGCGCGCCAGCCGTCCGGCTACACGGCCGGATCGCGACGAGTGGCGGCGACCACGCTCGGGAGGAACAGCGCGACGACGGCCACCGCGGCCGGCGCCAGCAGCGCCCAGCCGATGTCGGGCACGGCGTACTGGCCCTGGAAGGCGCCGAGCGCCACGGCCATCATCACCAGCTGGATCGTCAGCGCCGACGCGCGCATCCAGCCTCGCCGTCGCACGGCGCCGAGCGTCGTCGCGGCGGCCCAGCACACGGCGATCAGCGCGAGGACGACGATGGCGATCCCTCCGCCGACCGTGTCGGCACGGGTCGTCAGCAGCTCGAGCACGAGCCACGCCGCGACCCCGGCGACGGCGAGCGTCTCGAGTGCCAGGACCGCGATCAGCACCACCAGACCGAGCGGCCGGGAGGCGGTCGGGCGGGGTCCGCGGGACCCGCTCGCGTCAGCGGTCACAGGCACATCCCATCCAGGACTCTTGATTCGGGCTCATCCCCGTGACAGGCTAGTCCAGTTCGTTTCACCGCTCACAGGGTCGTGGGTTTCCGCCGATGTGAACATCCGATCCCGCCGCGCCGTCAGGCAAGGGGGCGAGCCGGATGACCAGCACTGGAGCCGGGTGGCCGACGCAGTGCTCACGCATCGCGTCGAGTGCACCGGCAAGAACCGAGCGTTCTCCCGTCCACCACCCCGATCCACCCCGCGCTCCAGCACGGGGCCTCGTGGCGTGCGCCGGTGAGGGCGCGGAGGTCGAGTACTGGTCGGGATCGTCGGCGTGGATCGATCATCCCACCCGAACACTGCGTGGTTCCTCCACGCACGCCTTCACACAAGGAGCACCCGCATGGACTGGCGCGACAAGGCCGCTTGCCTCACCGCAGACCCCGAGCTTTTCTTCCCGGTCGGCAACACCGGCCCGGCCGTGGACCAGATCGAGAAGGCGAAGTCGGTGTGCGCACGCTGCACCGTCACCGAGGTCTGCCTCCAGTACGCCCTCGAGACCGGCCAGGACTCGGGCGTGTGGGGCGGCCTCAGCGAGGACGAGCGTCGCGCCCTGAAGCGCCGCGCCGCCCGCGCACGCCGCGCCTCCTAGGCGCACGAGCCGCTCGGCGGCACGAACGATCCCGACCCCCGTCGCCTCTCGGCAGCGGGGGTCGCGTCGTCTCCGGGCTCAGGAGCGGGCGCGCTCCAGCCACCGCAGCGGCACCTCGATGGTGACCTCGGTGCCGCGCCCGACCAGCGTGTGCCAGTCGATGGTGCCGCCGAGCTCGCCCTGGATGAGCGTGCGCACGATCTGCGTGCCCAGGCCCGATCCGACCTTGCCCTCCGGCAGCCCGACGCCCGTGTCGCGCACCTTCACCGTGAGCTCGTCGTCGCTGCGCGAGGCGACGATCTCCACGTAGCCCTCCCGTCCGGCCAGGCCGTGCTCGACGGCGTTGGTGACCAGCTCGGTCAGGGCGAGCGCGAGCGGAGTCGCGTACTCGCTGGGCAGGTTGCCGAAGCTCCCCGTCAGCTTCGGGTGCACCGTGGTGTTGTGGGTCGAGGCGACCTCGGCGATCAGCAGCAGCACCCGGTCGAAGACCGCGTCGAAGTCGACGTTCTGGTTCAGCCCCTCCGAGAGCGTGTCGTGCACGACCGCGATGGCGGCGACGCGGCGCATCGCCTGCGTGAGCGCCTCCCGGGCGAGGTCGGAGTGGGTGCGCCTGGCCTGGATCCGCAGCAGCGAGGCCACGGTCTGCAGGTTGTTCTTCACGCGGTGGTGGATCTCGCGGATCGTCGCGTCCTTGGTGATGAGCTCCCGCTCCTGGTGGCGCAGCTCCGTCACGTCGCGGCACAGGACGACGGCGCCGACCCGCTCGCCGCGGTCGCGGATCGGGATCGCGCGCAGCGACACCGTCACTCCGCGGGCCTCGATGTCGGTGCGCCACGGCGCCCGGCCGGTCACGACCAGCGGGAGCGACTCGTCGATGACGACCTTCCCCGCGATCAGCTTCGTGGTGACCTCGGCGAGCGACTCCCCCTCGAGCTCGTCGGCGAAGCCGATGCGGTTGAACGCCGAGAGGGCGTTGGGGCTCGCGAACGTGGTGACGCCGTCGACGTCCAGGCGGATCAGTCCGTCGGACGCGCGCGGCGCCCCGCGACGAGGACCGGTCGGCGCGCCCAGGTCCGGGAAGTCGCCCGAGGCGATCATCGAGAAGAGGTCGTTCGCGCAGTCGTTGAACGTCAGCTCCTGCCGGCTCGGCGTGCGCGTCTCGCTGAGGTTGGTGTGGCGCGTGACGACCGCGATGGGGCGGTCCGTCGTGCCGCCGTCGGAGGCCCCCAGGCGGCGCAGGACGGGCACCGCGCGCACGCGGGTGGGCGTCTCCTCGAACCAGTCCGGGGCGGAGGTGTCGACGATCCGCGCGGTCTCGAACGCCTCGACGACCTGGGCGCGCCACTCCGACTTGATCCTCTGCCCGACGAAGTCGCGGTAGAAGAGCGTCGCCGCGCTGCTGGGGCGCGCGTGGGCGACGGCGACGAAGCTGTCGTCGGCCGTGGGCACCCAGAGCACGATGTCGGCGAAGGCCAGGTCGGCGAGCAGCTGCAGGTCGCCGACGAGCAGGTGCAGCCATTCGACGTCCGCTTCGTCGGATCGGCCGTGGGAGAGGACGAGGTCACTGAGGGTCGACACCCGACAAGCCTAGGGCGCGGCCGGGCGGTGCACGCCGGGCTCGCTGTCCACAGCTCGGGACGGCCGACGATTATCCACAGTCTGCGCCTCTGCACTCCATGAGCATCCCTCGACTGCTTCGATGAGGTCGTCCTCGCGTGCCGACCCAGCGCGCCCCGCCCGTCGAGCAGAGAGGTGACCCGGACCCGTGAACAGCTCGTCCTGCCCCAGGAGATCGCCGCATGAGCCTTCCCCTCCACGCCTTCGACTACCGCACCCTCCCCCTCGACCCCGAGGCGGCCGTGGAGCGGCTCACCCTCGCGGAGTTCTTCGCCCCGCAGCCTGCGACCCGCGCCGAGCTGCCCGACCCGGAGCCCCTGCTCGCCCGGCTCACGCACCTCGTGATCGAGATCCTGGAGGGCTCGCGCGAGATCGACCAGATCGCGCGATGGCTGAGCGACGAGGTCTACCACCACCTGCAGAAGCGGGTCGTGCTCGCGGCCCGCGCCCGCAGCCTGCGGAAGCGGACGGCGCAGCGCGTCCCGTTCACGGTCGGACGGGTGATCGTCACGGAGCCGCGGGACGGCGTCGTCGAGGGAGTGGTCCTGGTGCATCACCGCGCACGGAGCCGGGCCGTCGCGATCCGGCTCGAGGGTACGGACGCCCGCTGGCGGGCCACCGCGATCAACGTGCTGTGAGGAGCGGGTCAGCGCTCCCGGGCGGCCGCACCGGCCGGGAGCACGATCTCCACTCCCCTGTCGCGCAGGGCCTCCTCGAGCTCCGGGGGCGGCGGGGCGGCGGTGGCGAGATGATCCGCGCGACCGAGCTCCGCGACCTCCTCGGGGACGGCTTCACCGCCGCCGACTACGACCACATCGGCGGACTCCCTCCCCAGCCCGGCTCGCAAGCGGTGTGCGCAGCGGTGGAGTCGGCGCTCGAGGCCTGCTGCGTCCCCGGGCTCGTCCTCGAGACGGACCGGCCGACGACGATCGGCCTCGGCGACACCTTCGCCGGCGGCTTCGTCTCGGCTCTCGCGCGCGGCGAGTCCTGACGGCGGGCGAGGCCGGGCTCCGAGCCTCCGCAGGAACGCCGACGGCCCCGGACACCCGCTGCTGCGGGACCGGGGCCGAGGGCGTCGTCCGGGGAGGACTCAGCGGCGCTTGGACTGCGCGCGTCGCTCCTCGCGGTTGGCGGGGGCGTCCGAGCCGCCCGGCTTCTGGCCGAAGGCGCCGGTCGTCGGAGTCTCCTCCGCCTCGCCCTCGGGGAGCGCCTTGCGGGCCTCCTCGGCGCGGGCCTTCGCGGTGGCCGCCTGCTGCACCTGTCCGCGCTGGTCGCGGACCTCGACGCCGCCGGTGTCGCTCGGGGCCGAGTAGCTGAGCTTCTCGGCCGGAGCGACCGGCTGAGCGAGGCCCTTGGCCGCGACTCCGGCGACCTCGCCCTGCTTCTGGGTCACCTCGACCTCGAGGTTGAAGAGGAAGCCGACGGTCTCCTCGCGGATCTGCCCCATCATCTGCTGGAACAGGGCGAAGCCCTCGCGCTGGTACTCGACCAGCGGGTCGCGCTGGGCCATCGCGCGCAGGCCGATGCCGTCCTTGAGGTAGTCCATCTCGTAGAGGTGGTCGCGCCAGCGGCGGTCGATCACCGAGAGCACGACACGGCGCTCGAGCTCGCGCATGGCGGGAGAGCCCAGCTGCTCCTCGCGGCGCTGGTAGGCGAGCTGCGCGTCCGAGAGGATCTCGCGGCGCATGAACTCCTTGTTGATGCGGCCGCGGCTGCCCGCCTCCTGCACCACCTCGTCGATGGTGAGGCTGATCGGGTACAGCGTCTTCAGCTCGGTCCAGAGGGCGTCGAAGTCCCAGTCGTCGCCGTTGCCGTCGCCGGTGTGCACCTCGAGGATCTCGTCGATCACGTCGACGAGGAACTTCTGGGTGCGCTCGTGCAGGTCGTCGCCCTCGAGGATGTGGCGGCGGTCCGAGTAGATCGCCTCGCGCTGGCGGTTGAGGACGTCGTCGTACTTGAGGACGTTCTTGCGGATCTCAGCGTTGCGGGCCTCGACCTGCGACTGGGCGCTGCGGATGGCGCGCGAGACGACCTTCGACTCGATGGCGATGTCGTCCGGGACGTTGCCCCGGCCCATGAGCGCCTCGGCGGCGCCGGAGTTGAACAGGCGCATGAGGTCGTCGGTGAGCGAGAGGTAGAAGCGGCTCTCCCCCGGGTCGCCCTGGCGGCCCGAGCGTCCGCGGAGCTGGTTGTCGATGCGGCGCGACTCGTGGCGCTCGGTGCCGAGCACGTAGAGGCCGCCGGCGGCCTGGACCTTCTCGGCCTCCTCGCCCACCTTCTCCTTGACGGCGGCGAAGACCTCGTCCCACGCGGCCTCGTACTCCTCCGGAGTCTCGGAGGGGTTCAGGCCCTTGGCCGTCATCTCGGAGACCGCGAGGAACTCGGCGTTGCCGCCGAGCATGATGTCGGTGCCTCGACCGGCCATGTTGGTCGCGACGGTGACGGCGCCGAGGCGGCCGGCCTGGGCGACGATGGCCGCCTCCCGCGCGTGGTTCTTGGCGTTCAGGACCTCGTGGCGCACGCCCTTCTTGGCGAGCAGGCGCGAGAGGTACTCGCTCTTCTCGACGCTGGTCGTGCCGACGAGGACCGGCTGCCCGGCCGCGTGGCGCTCCGCGATGTCCTCGACGACCTGGGCGAACTTGACCTGCTCGTTCTTGTAGACGAGGTCGGCGTTGTCGATCCGCTGCATCTTGCGGTTCGTCGGGATCGGGACGACGCCGAGCTTGTAGGTCGACATGAACTCGGCGGCCTCGGTCTCGGCCGTTCCGGTCATGCCGGAGAGCTTCGCGTAGAGGCGGAAGTAGTTCTGGAGCGTGACTGTGGCCAGGGTCTGGTTCTCGGCCTTGACCTGCACGCCCTCCTTCGCCTCGATGGCCTGGTGGATGCCCTCGTTGTAGCGGCGTCCGGCCAGGATGCGGCCGGTGTGCTCGTCGACGATCAGGACCTCGCCGTTCAGCACGACGTAGTCCTTGTCCTTCTTGAACAGCGCGCGCGCCTTGATGGCGTTGTTGAGGAACGAGATCAGCGGGGTGTTCGCCGACTCGTAGAGGTTGTCGATGCCGAGGTAGTCCTCGACCTTCTCGATGCCGGGCTCGAGGACGCCGACGGTGCGCTTCTTCTCGTCGACCTCGAAGTCCTCGCCCTCGTCGAGGCGCTTGGCGAGGTTGGCGAACTCCGCGAACCAGCGGTTCGCCTCGCCCGAGGCCGGCCCGGAGATGATCAGCGGGGTGCGGGCCTCGTCGATGAGGATCGAGTCGACCTCGTCGACGATGGCGTAGAAGTGGCCGCGCTGGACCATGTCCTGCGCCTGCCACGCCATGTTGTCGCGGAGGTAGTCGAAGCCGAACTCGTTGTTCGTGCCGTAGGTGATGTCGGCCGAGTACTGCTCGCGGCGCTGCTCCGGGGTCTGGCCCGAGAGGATCACTCCGGTCGTCATGCCGAGGGCGCGGAACACGCGCCCCATCAGCTCGGACTGGTACGACGCGAGGAAGTCGTTGACCGTGACGATGTGCACGCCGCGGCTGGCGATCGCGTTGAGGTAGGCCGGGAGGGTCGCGACGAGCGTCTTGCCCTCTCCGGTCTTCATCTCGGCGATGTTGCCCAGGTGCAGGGCGGCGCCGCCCATGAGCTGCACGTCGAAGTGGCGGAGGCCGAGCGTCCGGCGCGAGGCCTCGCGGACGGCGGCGAACGCCTCCGGCAGCAGGTCGTCGAGGGACTCGCCGTTCGAGTAGCGCTCGCGCAGCTCGACGGTCTCGTTCTTCAGCTCCTCGTCGCTGAGGTGCGTGAAGTCCTCTTCGAGGGCGTTGACGGCCTTCGCGTAGTTCTCGAGGCGGCGGATGACCCGCCCCTCCCCGACGCGAAGGACCTTTTCGAGGACAGAGGCCACGGGGTACTCCAATAAAAGTAGAAGACAGGAGTCGCGCGCCGGAGCGCGGACCGCGACCAGCCTAGCCGGGGCGGGCGGCGAGCGGTCGGGGCGACGCGTCCGCCCTGGGCGGACTCCCTGCCTGGGCACGGCGAGGGCCCCGGAGCGGATGCTCCGGGGCCCGGGGTCGGATCTCAGCCGGCGGCCTGCTCGGCGAGCTCGTCGGCCTCGTCGCCGAGGCCGATCACGCCGTAGTCCCAGCCCTTGCGGCGGTAGACCACGCTCGGGCGGTTCGTGTCGGAGTCGATGAAGAGGTAGAAGTCGTGTCCGACCAGCTCCATGTAGTCGACGGCGTCGTCGACGGTCATCGAGACGGAGGCGAAGACCTTCTTGCGGATGACGACGGGGCAGTACGGCTCCTCGACCTCGTCCTCCACCGGCTCCGGCGCCTCCTGCACGGGGATGACGCCCGTGCTCAGCTGCTCCAGCACCGCCGCGTCGGCCGGCTGGATGGCGACGACGCTGAAGTCGTCGGCGGCCGCGTCGCGGAGCGAGGTCGGCCGATGCTGGCCCCGATGGACCTTCTTCCGGTCCTTGGCGCGTCTCACCCGTTCGAGCAGCCGGCCGATGGCGACGTCGAACGCCGCGTACTTGTCGGCTCCGCTCGCCTCGGCCCGGACCACGGGCCCCTTGCCGATCAGCGTCAGCTCCACGCGGTCGCCGCCGGCCGAGCCCTTGCCCTCGGCGTGCCTGCTCGCCTTGATCTCGAGTGCGAGAGCACGATCGGCGAGGTGCGCCACCTTGTCCGACTTCTCCGTCGCGTACGCGCGGAAGCGATCGGTGATGTCGATGTTGCGTCCTGTGATGTCGATGTCCATGACAACCTCCCAGTCGAGTACGGCGTGCCGCCTTTCTCCGGGGCGGACCGTTCACGCCGTGCCCCCACCGTAGACCCCGGCCACCGGATCGTCACCGGGAGTTCGTCCGGATTCTGCTGCTACGTTCCCTCCTCGTTGCGCGGTGCCGGCCAGGGCCGCCGCGGCCCGGACCGTCCCGCCGGCCGCACGCACGGCGCGCCGGAGCTCGAGCAGGGTCGCGCCGGAGGTGACCACGTCGTCGACGAGGACCACCGGCGGCCACGACGAGAGCGGACGGCGGGCGCGGAACGCCCCGTCGAGGTTGCCGCGCCGCTCGACGCGGCCGAGCCCGACCTGGTCGCGGACCATCCGCGACCGCCGGAGAGGACGCGCCGCCCGCCCTCCCGCCGCGGCGACCAGCTGCGCGACGGGATCGGCGCCCCGCCGCACGCGGCCGAGCCAGGAGCCGGGCGGGACGACCAGGATCGCGGGGCTGCCGGCGAGCGCCGCGCCGAGGGCCGGACGCAACAGCGCGCCGAGCGGGGCGAGGCAGGCCGTGCGGCCCTCCTCCTTCAGCGCGACGACGAGGCGGCGCACCGTGCCCTCGTACGGGGCACCGGTGATGACGAGGAGCGGATCGTCCGGCGGGCCGACGACGCGGGTCAGCAGGCAGGCCGAGGCGGCCGCGTCGGCCGAGCAGTCCGGACAGGGCGCCCGGCTCGTCGGCTCTCCGCAGGCGGGGCACTCCAGCGGGAGGAGGACGGCGAGGGCGTCGAGCAGGTGATCGGAGAGCATGCCTTCCACGCTCGCCGTCCGGGCCTCGGCGCGGAGGGCTGATACGTCGGATCGGGACGATCCGCCCGCCCGACGCGCCTGGGGAGGATCATCCGGGGAGCGCCGTCGTCGACAGGGCTCGTCGTCGCCGACAGGACCCGTCAGGACCCCATGCCGGTCTGCGCCGCGAGCAGCCGGATGTCCGTCGCGGTCGTCTGCCAGGCCGAGCCCCGCTGCTGCCGGAGCTCCCCGCCCTCGGCGAGGATGCGGACCTGGGTCGAGGTGTTGCCCGCGGCGATCTGGACCGTGCCCGTCGTCGTGCCGAGCGCCGTGGCGCCTCCGCCGAGCAGGTTCATCGTGACGGCGTCCTCCCCCGTCGAGCCGCGCACGACCGACACCACGTCGAGCTCGTCCGTCCAGGCCGCGGCGACCGCGGTCCCCAGGGTCGAGCGGAGGACGACCGGCTCGCCGACCGCCACCGGGTCGCCGTCCCGTGAGCGGGTGATGCCGGCCACCAGCACCGTGGCCTGCTGCCCGTCCTGGGCGAGCGCCAGCATCCGGGTGCCGTCGCGCGACACGGCGATCGAGGCGAGCGACTCGACCTCGCTCCAGGCCGTCGCGACCTGCATCGAGCGCGAGCCGTCCGCGGAGTACGCCACCAGCTGCCCGGGCGAGGCCGACGGCACGGACCACACGTACCCGAGCGGATCGATCGTCGGCGCGACGAGGCCCGACCTCGCGTCGAGGAGGACGTCGGCACCGTCGGGCTCCACGAGGCTCACGCCCGCGGCGGTGAGCACGGCCGCCGATGCGTCCGAGTCGGCCCCGCGCTGCTCGCCGAGGACCGCGGCCCGCGGCTGCAGCGCCTCGATCCGATCCGAGATCCCGAGGCCGGCCAGCCCGGAGGAGCCGAGGAATCCGAAAGCGTCGTCGGTCAGCACGAGCGGCCGGGTGTCGACGCGGGGCGAGGTCGGCAGGCCGGTGACCTCGGAGGGGACGTCGATCGGGTTCTGCTCGACCGAGAGCGCGACTCCGGTGACGTTCGAGACGTTCGCGAGGCTCCGGTTCAGCTGCAGGGCCATCAGCCGCCACTGCGCCGGATCGGCCTCGAGAGCGGCCGGGTTCAGGTCCACCACGGCGCGCTGCGACTCGACCGGGACGGTCTCGGCCGCCAGCGTCGTCCCGGTCGGGAAGGCCGACACGACGGCGGCGGAGTCCCGCAGCCACGGCGTGGGGCCGCGCAGCAGCTCGGTGACGATCGTGGTGCTGGTGGAGCTGTCGGCGCGCGAGGCGAACCAGCGCAGGTCCGGCACGAGGTACTGGTATCCGGGGTCGAAGAAGTAGAGCGCGTGCGTCGAGAAGACCTGCTCGAAGGTGGTGCGGTCGATCACCACGCCGCTCGGCGGCGCGCTGATGCGCCACTCGCCGTTCTCCTGGACGAAGCCGTAGTCGAGGGTCAGGCCGGCCGTGGTGGCGACGTCGGTGTAGACGCCGGTCGCGTCGACCTCGGCGACGGGCGTGATCGTCAGCGAGAGCGTGGATCCCGACTGCGGCGAGGCGGAGCGCTGGCCCTCGTCGACCGTCACGTGCTCGCCCGGCGTCCAGTCGGCTCCGGTGGAGAGGAACTCGCGGGCGATCTTGTAGTTGTTCTGCGGGCTCGACGCGGCGTCGATGAAGCCGGTCAGGATGTCGCGCTGCGACGCACCGACGGCGGGTCCCGACGGGAGGAAGTCGTACTGGAGGTCCTGCGGCGCGGTGTCGGGCCGTCCGACTCCGACGTCGCCGTCCCGCGGGATGCCGGCGCACCCGGCCAGCCCGAACGCGAGCAGCGCGGCGGCCGCGACGGCGCGGAGGACGCCGCGCCTCACGGGAGCACCCCCGCGGCCCCGACCGGAGGAGCCTGCAGCGGCGGGAGGACGATCGGGCCGCTGTAGGCCTGCTCGCCCGCGTCGACCGGGGGCAGCGGGAGCGGCGAGGCCTCGATCCGCTCGCCGCGGTGCCGGGGCACGGTCAGGCGGAAGCAGGCGCCGCGATCGGGCACGGACCAGACCTGCAGCCAGCCGTGGTGCAGGGCGGTGTCCTCCTGCGCGATGGAGAGGCCGAGGCCGGTGCCGCCGAGCGTGCGGCGGCGGGACGGGTCGGCGCGCCAGAAGCGGTCGAAGACGCGCACCACCTCCTCGCTGCTCATGCCGTGCCCGTAGTCGCGCACCGCGAGGGCGACCGCGCTGGCGTTGCTGTCGACGGTGACGACGACCTCGCGGCCGTCGCCGTGCTCGATCGCGTTGCCCAGCAGGTTGCGGACGATCCGGCGGATGCGGCGCGGATCGAGGTCGGCGTCGAAGTAGCCGCCCGGGGCGGAGAGAGTGAGCCGGGAACCGTTCGCCTCCGCGATCCCGCGCATCGCCTCGATCTCGTCGCCGGCCAGCTTCACCAGGTTGACCGGCTCGAGCTCGAGCTCGGCCGATCCCGCGTCGTGGCGGGAGATCTCGAGCAGGTCGGCGAGGAGGCTCTCGAAGCGGTCGATCTGGCTGTGCAGCAGCTCGACCGTGCGCTCGGCGACCGGGGCGAAGTCCTCGCGCTGGTCGTACAGCACGTCCCCGGCCAGCTTCATCGTCGTCAGCGGCGTCCGGAGCTCGTGCGAGACGTCCGAGACGAAGCGCTGCTGGACCTGGCTGAGCGTCGCGAGCTCGCTGATCCGGTCCTGCAGGCTGTCGGCCATGCCGTTGAAGGACCGGGCGAGGGTCGCGATCACGTCCTGGCCCCGCTCGGGTATCCGCACGTCGAAGTCGCCGGCGGCGAGGCGCTGGCTCGTCTCGGCCGCGACCCGGACCGGGGCGACGACGATCCGCACGACGACCCAGCTGACCGCTCCGATCAGCAGGATGAGCAGGATCCCCGCCACGTTGAGCACCTGCTGCACGAACTGGAGCGTGCGCTCCGCGTCCGCGAGGGAGTAGCCGATGTACAGCTCGTAGCGCCCGGCCGAGCTCGGCAGCTCGAGGGTCGAGCCGACGAGGATGCCGGGCTGCTGCTGACCGGAGGCGTCGAGCGTCACCGACTGCCAGTACTGCCCGTCGGAGCCCGCCTGCACCCGCTCGCGCAGCGCGTCGCTGATCACGCCGTTCTGCAGCTCGCGGTTGTAGATGTCCTGAGGCGCCAGCGAGGACGCCTCCTGGTCGGGCGAGCGCACGACGGCGATCAGCGCGGAGGAGGAGGCGTCCCGGACGGCGGTGCGCACCGAGCTCATCACCTCCTCCATGTCCTGGCGGGTGGAGACGGTGGCGGCGTCGAGGTATCCCTGCGCGGCCCGGGTCGCGCGCGACGTGTCGCCCGTGACCTGCGTCAGCCGTGACTGGAACAGGTTGTCGCTGATGCTGTACGAGAGGTAGACGCCGGTCGAGCCGATGGCGATGCCGCTGAGCAGGACCGTGATCGCGACCGCGCGGAACTGCAGCGACGTGCGCCACACCCCGAGCACGCGGCGGGGCCACCGGCGCACGTCGGGAGCGGCGAGGCGGGGCACGGTCAGCCCAGGAGGACGGCGCCGGCGCGGTAGCCGACGCCGCGCACGGTCATCACGATGCGGGGGTCGTCCGGGTCCTTCTCGACCTTGGCGCGCAGGCGCTGGACGTGCACGTTCACGAGGCGGGTGTCGGCCTTGTAGTGGTAGCCCCAGACCTGCTCGAGCAGCATCTCGCGGGTGAAGACCTGCTGGGGCTTGGAGGCGAGGGCGAGGAGGAGGTCGAACTCGAGCGGGGTCAGGCCGATGCGCGTCTCGCCGCGGCGGACCTCGTGGCCGGCGACGTCGAGGCTCAGGTCCCCGACCTGCAGCACCGCGTTCGCGGCGGCGGTGGCGGGACGCAGGCGCGTCCTGATCCGCGCGACGAGCTCCTTGGGGTCGAACGGCTTGACCATGTAGTCGTCGGCGCCGGACTCGAGGCCCTGCACGACGTCGGAAGTGTCGGACTTGGCCGTCAGCATGATGACGGGGACGCCGGACTCGGCGCGGATCGCGCGGCACACCTCGATCCCGTCGATCCCGGGCAGCATCAGGTCGAGCAGGACCAGGTCCGGCCGGGCCCGCCGGAAGGCCTCGAGGGCGCCTGAGCCGTCCGCGCAGAAGGAGACGTCGTACCCGTCGGCGCGCAGGACGATGCCGATCATCTCGGCCAGGGCGGCGTCGTCGTCGACCACCAGAATGCGCGCGCTCATCGGTCTGCTCTTCCTCGTCTCGGGTCGCGCCCGCCCACGGCGCGCACGGTGACCCGACCCAGGCTAACCGACGCACCTCTCCGTGGGCGGGGAGCGGGCTCTGCGGGCGAAGGGGGTCCGCTCGGGGGAGGACCCCGCCCGCACGCCTGTGACAGCATGGAGGGGATGACCGACGCAGCTCAGTGGCCCCCGCCCGCAGGGCGTCCGGACGACGCGGCCGTCCCGGCGCAGGACGGCGACCGGCGCAGGCCGCTGCCCGCTCCCGTCGCCCCGGCCTGGTCGCCCGCGCCGCCGAGCGCAGGCCCCGTACCACCCGGTCCCGCCGGGGGCTCCTGGTCGCCCGCCGGCGCCGGCCCCTGGTCGCCCGGACGCCCAGCGCCCGGCTGGACTCCCCCGCCCAAGCCCGGTCTCGTGCCGCTGCGCCCGCTCGGCTTCGGCACCCTGCTCGGCGCCCCGTTCCAGGTCCTCCGCCGCAGCCCCCGCACGACCCTGGGCGTCGCCCTGCTGGTGCAGGGCCTCGGGTCGGTGCTCGCCCTGGCGGTCTACGGCTTGATCGCGGTGCTCGCCGTCGGGCGCATCGCGCAGGCGGAGTCCGCCGACCGCGACGCCGTCGGCGCGGGCTCCCTCGCGGTCGTGGTCCTGGCCGCCCTCATCCCCCTCGCCGTCTCGCTCGCCAGCGGTGCCCTCGTGCAGGGCGTGGTCGTGCTCGAGGTCACCCGCGGCGTCCTCGGCGAGCGGGCGACCTTCCGACAGCTGCTCGCCCGGCTGCGGGGCCGCTTCTGGGCGCTGATCGGCTGGACGGTCCTGCAGGGCGTCGGCTACCTCCTCCTGGTGCTCCTCGCCGTGGCGCTCGCCGTGCCGCTGTTCGTCATCGGAGCGATGGACGGGACGTCGAGCGCGATCGTCGGCGGGATCCTGGTACTCGTCGGCTCCGGCCTGGTCGCCCTCGCGCTGGGGGTCTGGCTGTCGACGAAGCTCGCCCTGGTTCCGAGCCTGATCGTCGTCGAGCGGCTGCCGCTGCGCCGTGCGGTGGCGCGCTCCTGGCGGCTGGTGGCGGGCGGCTTCTGGCGCACCTTCGGCGCGCTCGCGCTGATGACCGTGATCATCCAGGTCGCCGGCCAGATCGTGGCCACGCCGTTCAGCCTGCTCATCCCGATCGCCGGCGCCCTGATCGCCCCGACCGACCCGGACGCGCAGCTCGTCACCTCGCTCGTGGTGACGATCGCCTCCGTCGCCGTGGGCTTCGTGATCGGCGCCGTCGGCACCGTGCTCCAGTCGGCCGTGACGGGCCTGGTCTACCTCGACCGACGGATGCGCCGCGAGGGCTTCGACCTGGTGCTGATGCGCCACGTCGAGGAGCGCGCGGCGGGCCGCCCCTCCCCCGATCCCTTCCCCGTGCCGGAGCGCCCGTGATCCTCGCCGCGGCCCCTCTCGAGCCCGACGCGGAGCAGGCGCGCCGACTCCTCCTCGAGGAGCTCGCCGACCCGCGCTACCGGGCGGCCGAGCCGACCCTCTTCGACCGGGTGGTGCAGGCGGTGCGCGACTGGTTCGCCTCCCTCACGCTGCAGGGCGACGGCCCGCCGGTGCCGATCGCCGCCGTGATCGGCGTGCTGGTGCTGGTGGCGCTCGTGGTCGCCGCGCTCGTCATCGCGGGACGGCCCCGCGCCGGTCGCCGCAGCACCGTCACGGGAGCGGTGCTCGCCGACGACGACACCCGCTCGGCCGCGATCCTCCGCTCGCTCGCCGAGGCCGCGGCCGCCCGCGGGGACTGGGACGAGGCGCTCGTCGAGCGCTTCCGCGCCCTGGTGCGCTCCCTCGACGAGCGGACCGTCCTGCGGGTCTCGCCCGGCACGACCGCGCTCGGCCTGGCGTCGCGCGCCTCTGCGGCCTTCCCCTCCTCCGCCGCCGCGCTGCGCCGCACGGCCGACGACTTCGACCGCGTGCGCTACCTCGGGCAGCCCTGCGGCCCGGCCGAGTACGAGCGGGTCGCGGCTCTGGACCGCGAGCTCGCCGCGGCCTCGCCGGTCCTGGACGCCCTGGCGGCGCCCCGGTGAGCGCCGACACGGTCTCCAGCCCGACCCTCGGCGCGCTGCTGCGCCGCGGACGGGTGTGGGTGCTCCTGCTCGTGATCGTCGCGGTCGGCACTCTGCTGCTCACCGTCGCGACCGGGACCCGGGTGGCCGCCCCGGACCTCGACGTCGACAGCGCGACCCCGGACGGCGCCCGCGCGCTCGCCCAGGTGCTGCGCGATCAGGGCGTCGAGGTCGTCCGCGCCGACGACCTGGACTCCGCTCTCGCCGCCTCCTCCCCCGACGCTACACTGCTCGTCGACGACCCGGACGTGGCCCTCGACGAGGCCCAGTACCGCCGGCTCGCCCGCGCCTCGGCCTCGCTCGTCCTGGTGACCCCGGGAGGAGCCGCGCTCGACGCCCTGCTGCCGGACGTCCGCTTCGCCGGCTCCCCGGCCGGCGACGGCCCCTTCCGCGCCGAGTGCCCGCTCCCCGCGGCCGAGCGCGCCGGGACGCTCCCCGCCGGAGGGAGCACGTACCGGATCCTCGACGACGGCGACGCCGTCGGCTGCTTCCCCTCGGGCGACGACGGCTTCCTGCTCGTGAGCACCGGGTTCCCGCAGGGCGCCGAGGTCACCGCGATCGGCGACGCCGACCTCCTCCGCAACGGCACCATCGGCCAGGACGGCCGCGCCGCTCTCGCACTCGGACTGCTCGGCGGTGAGGACCGGCTGGTCTGGTACCGCGCCGGAGCCGCCGACTCGGCGAGCACCACCCCTGCACCCGCCGACCTCGCCCCCGGCTGGGTGACTCCGGCTCTCCTGCTGCTGGTGGCCGTGTTCGTCGCCTCCGCCGTCTGGCGCGGCCGCCGGCTCGGCCCGCTCGCGGTCGAGCCGCTGCCGGTCGTCGTGCATGCGAGCGAGACGGCCCGCGGCCGCGCGCGGCTCTACGCGCGCGGAGCCCTCCGGCCCCGCGCCCTCGACGCACTGCGCATCGGCACCCTCCGGCGGACGGCCGCGCTCCTGGGACTCGCTCCGGCGACCGGGGTCGACGAGATCGTCGCCGTCGCCGCCGAGCGCCTCGGCCGCGATCAGGCCGCGCTGCGCCGTCTGCTCGTCGACGACCTGCCGGGCGACGACGCCGCCCTCGTCGCCGCCTCCGACGAGCTCCTCCGCTTCGAGAGCGCGCTCCGCGCCGCCCTCTCCCCGACGACCGCCCGACGACCGGAAGGCCACTCCCGATGAGCGACACCACCCCCTCCGCCCGCGACGGAGCGCCGGTCTCCGACGACGACCTGCGCGCCGAGCTCGACCGGGTCCGCTCCGAGGTCGGCCGCGCGGTCGTCGGCCAGGACGGCGCCGTCTCCGGGCTCCTGATCGCCCTCCTCGCGGGCGGCCACGTCCTGCTCGAGGGCGTCCCCGGAGTCGCGAAGACGCTGCTCGTGCGCGCCCTGTCCGTCTCGCTCGGCCTCGACACCCGCCGGGTGCAGTTCACGCCGGACCTGATGCCCGGCGACATCACCGGCTCCCTCGTCTACGACGCCTCCACCTCCGGCTTCGCCTTCCGCGAGGGCCCGGTCTTCACGAACCTCCTGCTGGCGGACGAGATCAACCGCACGCCGCCGAAGACCCAGGCCGCGCTCCTCGAGGCGATGGAGGAGCGCCAGGTCAGCGTCGACGGGCGCACCCTGCCTCTGCCGGACCCGTTCCTCGTCGCCGCCACCCAGAACCCGGTCGAGTACGAGGGGACCTACGTGCTCCCGGAGGCCCAGCTGGACCGGTTCCTGCTCAAGCTCGTGCTCGACATCCCGCCGCGCGACGTCGAGGTGGAGGTGCTCTCGCGCCACGCCGCGGGCTTCGACCCGCGCGATCTCGACGCCGCGGGCGTGCGCCCCGTGCTCGACGCCGCTCGTCTGCGCGCCGCCCAGGCGTCGGCCCGGCGCGTCGGAGCCGGCCCCGACGTCCTCGGCTACATCGTCGACCTCGCCCGAGCCACCCGCGAGAGCCCGAGCGTCAAGCTCGGCACCAGCCCCCGCGGCTCGACCGCCCTGCTCGCGGCGTCCCGCGCCTGGGCCTGGCTCAACGGCTACGGCTCGATCACCCCCGACCACGTGCAGGCGATGGTCCTGCCCGTGCTGCGCCACCGCATCCAGCTGGAGCCGGAGGCGGAGCTCGAGGGCGTCCGCACCGAGGCCGTCCTGGGCGGGATCCTGCAGCAGGTCCGCGTCCCGGTCTGAGCCGTGCACCTCACCGGACGCAGCGTCCTCGTCCTCCTCGTCGGCCTGGTGCCGGTCGTCCTCCTGGGCGGCCGCCCCGAGGTCGCCTTCGCCGTGCTCGGCCTCTGGCTCCTGGCCTGGGCGGTCCTCGTCGGGATCGACGTCGCGGTCGCGGGCTCGCCCCGGGCCGTCGTGCTCGAGCGGCGGGTGCCGGACCGGGTGCGGCTCGGCGAGCGGGCCGAGGCGACCCTCCTGGTCACGAGCACCGGCCGCAGGAGGATCACGGGGGTCCTCCGCGACGCCTGGGAGCCCTCGGCCGGCGCCCTCGAGACCCGGTCGTCCCTGCGTCTGCCGCCGGGCGAGCGCCGCGCGGTGACCACGGTCCTGGAGCCGCTCCGCCGCGGCGAGCGCCGGGCACTCCACGTCACCATCCGCTCCCGCGGGCCGCTCGGGCTGGCCGGCCGCCAGGCGACGCGGGCCGCGCCGGCCGTCGTCCGGGTGCTGCCCGCCTTCCGCTCCCGTCGCCACCTGCCCTCGCGCCTGGCGCGGCTGCGCGAGCTGGAGGGGCGGACCAGCGTGATGATCCGCGGGCAGGGAACGGAGTTCGACAGCCTGCGCGAGTACGTCCGCGGCGACGACGTCCGCTCGCTCGACTGGCGGGCGACCGCGCGGCGCCGGGAGCCGGTCGTCCGCACCTGGCGCCCGGAGCGCGACCGGCGCGTGATCGTCGTGCTCGACACGGGCCGCACGTCCGCCGCTCGGATCGAGGACGAGCCGCGCCTGGACACGGCGATCGAGGCGTCGCTCCTCCTGGCGGCCCTCGCGGCCTCGGCCGGCGACCGGGTCGACGTGCTCGCGTTCGACCGCACCCGGCGAGCCCGCGTGCACGGCGCGACCGGCACGGAGGTGCTGACCCGCGTCGTGGACGCCCTCGCCCCCGTGCAGCCCCAGCTCATCGAGACCGACTGGGCGGCGGTCCCCGCGCAGGTGCGCACCCTGGCCTCCCAGCGCTCGCTGGTGGTCCTCCTCACCGCGCTCGACTCGGTCGGCTCGGCGGAGGGGCTCCTCGCGGTGCTCCCGCAGCTCACCCGCGTGCACACGGTCGTGGTCGCCTGCGCGCTCGACCCCGAGCTGCAGCGGATGGCGGAGGACCGGAGCGACCGGGCCGCGGTCTACTCCGCCGCCGCCGCGGAGCGCTCGCTCGCGGACGTGGACCGGCTCTCGGCCGCCGTCCGCCGTCTCGGCGGGGACGTCGTGCTCGGCAGCCCCTCCGCGCTCCCGCCGGCGCTCGCGGACCGCTACCTCGCGCTCAAGGCGGCCGGACGGCTCTGACCTGCGAGAGGGGCCGTCGTCGGTCCCGGGAGCGCTGATCGACGGCCCCGCTCCGACGGCCGCGCTCGTCCGGCTCGGCTCAGCCGGCCGCGATGCTCCGCGACCCGGCCTCGAACCGGTCGAGGTCGCCCGTCTCCCCCGCCCGCACCGCGCGCCCGCCGACGACGATCATGTAGAAGAGGAACGCGCCGAGGGCGAGCGCCCCGATCCCGATCTTGAGCCACCAGGGCCAGGGTGCCGGAGTGACGAACCCCTCGATCACGCCCGAGACGAGCAGCACGAAGACCAGGCCGATCGCCACCGTGAACAGGCTCCGCGCGTCCTCGGCGAGCGCCTGGCCGCGGGTGCGCGCGCCGGGAGCGATCCAGGCCCAGAAGATCCGCAGGCCCGCAGCCGCGGCGACGAACACGGCCGTCAGCTCGAGCTGGCCGTGCGGCGCGATGTAGAGGAAGAACGTGTCGCCCTCCCCCACGTGGAACATCACCGCGATCGATGTGCCGAGGTTCTGCGCGTTCTGCAGCAGGATGTACGGCACGTAGACGCCGACGATCCCGAAGGCCACGCACTGCGCCGCGATCCAGGCGTTGTTGGTCCAGACCTGCCCGGCGAACGAGGCGGCGGGGTTCTCGGAGTAGTAGTCGATGAAGTCGCCTCGGGCGAAGCGCCGCAGCTCCTCGTCGTCGCCCAGCGCGGCGAGCAGGCGCGGGTCGCCGAGGATCCAGAGCGCGTAGAGCGTCGCCACCACCGCGGTCGCGAGGGCGACGGCGAGCGTCAGCCAGCGCAGCCGGTGCAGAGCGGCCGGGAGCGAGAGGACGACGAAGCGGGAGACCGCGGCGAGCGGCTCGTCTCGCGTGCCGGTCAGGCGTCCCCGAGCCCGCGAGAGCGAGACGGCGAGCCGAGTGCCGACGGCTGTCGATCCGGCGGTGGAGGAGATCGTGGCGAGGTCCGCGGATGCCGCCTGGTAGCGCTCGATCAGCTCGTCCGCCTCGGCTCCGGTCAGGCGGCGCCTGCGCGAGAGCTCGTCGAGGCGGGTCCACTGCGCAGCGCGGGCGGCCGAGAGAGCGTCGATGTCCATCTCCTGACAGGATAGCCAGGCACGCCGCCGAGGCCGAGCATCCGGGAGGAGCACCGTGGAGGAGCAGCGCACCGAGTTCGACGACGCCGACCTGGTCACCGGCGAGGCGATCGCGCTCGAGGTGCCCGTCACCTCCTTCGTGCTCCGCGCGGTCGGCGCGATCATCGACCTGATCGCGGAGCTCCTGCTCGCGCTGGGCCTGTTCCTGCTGGTCTCCTCCCTCTCCGGGGACGGCGGCCTGGACCCCGCCGCCTCGGCCGCCGTGGCGATCGCGGCCCTCGTCATCGCCGTGGTGATCGTGCCGGTCACCGTCGAGACGGCCAGTCGCGGCCGCTCGCTCGGGAAGCTCACCGTCGGCGCTCGCGTCGTCCGCGACGACGGCGGTTCCATCGGCTTCCGGCACGCCCTCGTGCGCGGCCTCACCGGCGTCCTCGAGATCCTGATGACCTTCGGCGGGCTCGCCGCGGTCGTCGGCCTCCTCTCGCGCCGATCGCGCCGTCTCGGCGACGTCCTCGCGGGCACGCACAGCCAGCTCGAGCGCGTTCCCCGCGCGGAGCCGCTGGTCGTCGAGATCCCGGAGCCGCTGCGGGGCTGGGCCGTCACAGCGGACACCGCGCGCCTCCCCGACGCCCTGGCGCGCCGACTGGCGCAGTTCCTCCGTCAGCGCCACGGCATGACGGAGCCGTCGCGCTCGCAGCTCGCCGCCGCGCTGGCCGACGAGACCGCGGTCCACGTCTCCCCGCTGCCCGCCGCGCCCGCGGAGGACTTCCTCCTCGCCGTGGCCGCACTCCGCCGGGCGCGGGAGGAGCGCGCCCTGCTCCTGTCCGACCAGCGCCTCGAGCGGCTGGCCCCCGTGCTCTCGAGCACGCCGCGCGGCTTCCCCGAGCGGCCCTGACGCGCGCGGCAGCGGCCTAGGCGGGCCCCGCGCCGTAGCGGACGGTCTCCCAGCCGCGCGGGACGAGGAGCCGCCGGTCGTGCTCGGCGCAGAGGTCGTAGCCGTGCGGATCCGGCGCAGGACTCAGCGGCCCGACCGCCACCAGCGAGTCGCGGTAGTCGTAGGTCAGCGTGACGACGGCCTGCGCACGGCAGCCCGTCCGCGAGCAGTGCCGTCCGGTCATCGCCGCCCACAGTAGCAATAGGCTGGAGCCATGCCCCGTGCTCGTCGTTCCGCCGCTCGCCCGACGAGCGGGTCGCGCGGAGGCTCCCGCGACCGGCACGGCCGCGGCGCACGAGGGCCGATCACCGGTCCGCACCTCCCCCTGCTGCAGACCCGCTCCGACTTCTTCGAGGCGACGATCGGCTCGGCCTTCGACTACCTGCGCGGCACCTGGCCGGAGGAGCTCGCCGGCATCCGCGTCGACGTCGCGGCGACTCCCGACGTCGACCCCGACCGGCTGCAGGGCACGGGCATCGCGCGGTGGCGCGTCGACCACGCCGCGCGCCGCATCACGCTCTACCGCGTGCCGATCGAGCGCCTGGCGAAGCTGCACCGCCGCGACGAGTGGCACCAGCGCATGCTGATCGAGAGCTACGTGTTCCGCGCCGTCGCGGAGCTGCTCGGCCGCGACCCGTGGGACATCTCCCCGGACCGCTACCGGCACCCCTGAGGCGCCGGCAGCTCTGAGGCGCCGGCACCGCCGAGGCGCCGCCGCCCCGCGTCTCAGTGCGAGTAGACCGTGATCGGCGAGGAGAGCGGTCCCGGCGGGACGATCGTGTACGAGGCGATCCGCCCGTCGCGCGCGATCGAGACCGAGGCCTGCACCGGCTGGGTGCTGCTGACGACCACGCCGTCGCCGTCCAGCGGGGTCGCGAGAGCCGCGAACGGGCCGAGCTCGAGCGTGCGGGTGCCGCCCGGGGCCTCGATCTCGACCGAGGCGGTCGAGTCGCTGCCGTTGACCAGGTGCAGCCGCGCGTCGCCCTCGCCCGTGCCGGCGACGCCGAAGGGCGTCGTGGTCGCGGTGCCGGAGGCGAACCAGGCGAAGTCCGTGCCGGCCGAGCCGGTCGAGGTCGTCCGCCCCGCCGCGACGATCGGCTGATCGGCCCGCAGGACGATGCGGTAGGAGCCGTCCGCCAGGCCCGTGAGCGGGACCTCGCCGACGAGGCCGGCGGGGACGACGACCTGGGTGGAGGTGCCCGACCCGCTCGGGTCCTCGTTGGTGACCTCGACCGAGACCGTGCTGTCGGCGTCGCCGGGGGTGAGGATGCGCAGCACGGGGCTGCCCGCGCCGCCGCTGCCGTCGTCGCTCGCGGTCTCGGCCGGAGGCGACGTGACGGTGAAGCCGGCGATCACGGCGAGCGTGTCCGGGCCGGCGGAGGGGCCGGTGGTCTCGACGCCCTCCGGGGTGAGCCCGGAGATGGCGCTGCTCTGCATGCTCGCGGCGACCTCGCCGCCGCGAGCGGTCACATGCACGACGGGCTGGACGACCCCGGGGGCGAGCCCCGCGAGCGGGAGCGCGCGGACCGCTCCGGCCGGAACGACGATGCCCGTGGCGCCGGTGGCCTGGACGGTGCCGGTCTCGGAGAAGAGCGTGAGGTCGACGGTGGAGGCGACCTCGCTCGGGTTCGCCAGGATCAGCACGGAGGTGCGCCCGACGTCGGTCGAGCCGGCCACGAGCCAGCTGTCGGCCGAGGGCTCGGCGCAGGCGCGGGCGGACAGTCCGGAGAGGGTGTCCGTGCCGATGGCCTGGACGGTGGCTCCACCGGGAGCGGGGTCGGAGCCCGCGGGCACGCTCAGACCGGTGATGCCGGTGCCCGGTGCGGCGACATCGTCCTCGTCGAGGACCGTGGGGTCCGAGGTGGAGCCCTCGGGCCGGACCGCGGTCGCCGCGCCGTCGAGGGCGCGCAGCTGCTCCGGCTCTCCGGCGTCGATCAGATCGCCGCCGCAGACCAGCGAACTGTCGGCCGCGACGGGCGTCACGACGACGCCCTCCGCGGCGCTCGAGACCAGGGGGGACGGGAGGAGCTGGGGCACGACCACGGCGGCCGCGGCGATCACGACTCCGGCCGCGCCCACCGCACCGCGCAGGGCCGTCCGGCGCCGACGGGCGGCCGAGGGTGCGCGATCGGGCGTCGAGGCCGCGGCGCGATCGGCGCGGCGCTCCGCGCGGGAGCGGCGGGCGGAGGACTCGGGCATCTGCTTCTCCTGGTCGGCGGGGTCAGACATCGTCGTTCCCGTCGTCGAACTGGCCGGTGGCCTCGCCCGGCTCGTCGTCGATCCCGGCGACCGCGCCGCTGGAGCGGCCCCGCTCGAGCGAGAGCCCGGTGGGCACCGCCAGCAGGAGGGCGACGACGAAGACGAGGAGGAGGGCGATCGTGTAGGCGATCCCGAAGGGCCCGACAACGCCGGACGGAGCGGCCTCGGTGCGGGTCCCCTCGGTGTCGACGGCCGTCCAGAGGAGCCCGTAGCGGGTGTCGCCGACGGCCGAGAACGCCGCGTTGCCGTCGAGGGAGACGGCCGCCCGCGCGCGCACGGCGGCGGCCGCGTCGCCGACCTGGGTGCCGGCCGGCACGGTCAGCACGACGAAGCGCACGCCGAGGCTCTCGAGCGCGGAGGGGACGTCGTAGCCCGTCCGCGAGACGAGGTTGCCCGCCAGCTCGTCGATCGCGTCCGTGCTCTCGGCGCCGGTGTTCGCGAGGGTCGACTGCTGGTCGAGGGTCGCGCCCGCTCCGCGCTCCAGCCGGGCGAGGACGCCGCCGTCCGCCTGCGGGACGAGCACGATCGTGCCCACCCGCGGGTCGTTCCGGGCCTCGGCCGCCACGTAGGCGGGGAGCGAGCGGTCCGACGTGGTCGACACGGACGTGCCGGCGCCGGTCGGGAAGGCCACCGCGAGCGGACCGACCAGTGCTGCCGCCGCGGCCGTGACGACGAGCGCCGGCACCACGCGCACCGAGCGCACGGCGGCGAGCGAGAGCGACGCGCCGATCACCAGGCCGAGCCAGTAGAGGCTGAGACCGGTGCCGCTCCAGACGGAGACCGCCTCGGAGCCGGTGGTCGCGACCTGCACGCCCTGGGCGAGCGAGGCGGTCACGAGACCCGCCGCCGAGACGCCGACGCCGCCGAGGGCCGAGAGGTTGTTCGGGAGGAGGAGGGCGGCCAGCGCCGCGACGATCAGCGGCACGACGAGCACGGCCGTGACCAGCGGGGCGGCGGAGGTGCCGATCCCCAGACCGCCGAGGAACGCGAGCCATCCGTCGGGCAGACCGGCCGGGAAGCCGGCGAGCAGCGCGACGAGGTCCGACTGCGCGGAGGGCAGCGGGACGCCCGGATCCGCGAGGACGCCGAGCCAGTCGCCCCGCGGTGCGCGGGCGACCACCAGCGGGAAGAGGAGGACGGCCGCGGGGATCGGCAGGCCGATGAAGCGGCCGATCCGCCGCCCCGAGGTGGCGACGACGACGAGCCAGATCACCAGGAGCGGCACGGCCAGCACCGGCGCGCACGCGACGACGGCCGCAGCCAGGATCGAGGCGCTCGCGGAGGCGGACCAGGAGCGGTACGCGCCGAACCCGGCGAAGAAGAGCCAGGGAAGCAGCACGTGCACCAGCAGCGGGGCGGGGCGCCCGTCGGCCTGCGCGGCGAAGAAGGCGGGAGCGAGGATGTAGACGAGGGCTCCGGCGGCGCGGGCGGTCGCGCGCGGGGTGAGCCGCGCGATCATCAGCCAGGCACCGAGGGCGGCAGCGGGGAGCGCGACGAGGTAGAGCAGCACCATCGAGTAGCTGGGCGACCAGAAGGTCAGCGAGCCGAGCACGGCGAGGACAGCGGCGAACGGGTCTGCCGCGCCGATGAACCCCGAGCCGAGGTCGCGCCAGCCGTAGGCCGCGTTGCGCCACAGCTCGCCGACGGTCGGCGAGAGCGTCAGCAGACCGCCGCCGCTGAGCGCGGGAGCAGCGAGGAGCGGCGTGTAGACCACCAGGCCGGCGAGCGCGGCGATGAGGACGACCCACACTCCCCCGCCCTGGAAGAAGTGCAGCGGATGGCGGTCCCGCCCGGCCTGCACGCGCACGGCGTCGTGGCGCACCGAGCGCAGCTGCCGCACCACGTCCAGCGGGATGCGCAGCGGCGCAACGGCCTTCCAGCCCACGTTCTTCGACGAGCGGAGAACGGTGCGGGCCCGCAGCACCTTCGTCCCCCCGAAGGCGACGACGAGGGCCGCCAGCAGCTCCCCTCCGACCAGCCCGGGCTGCTTGCGCAGCAGGCGCACGACCGCGCGGCCGATCGCCAGCGGGACGAGCGAGAGCCAGTGCAGGAGGAGGAGCGCGACGGGCGCGTAGGCGAGCCGGCGGTGCAGCTGCGCGGTGCGGTGCTGACGCGCCCGGCGCCGTTCGCCGCTGTCGATGCGGCGGCCGTCGGGGCGCTGCAGCCCGATGCGGGCGGTGGTGACGCGGGCGTCCGGCACGCGGCTGACCCGGTGCCCGGCGAGCCGGGTGCGGATCGAGAAGTCGAGCGCGTCGTCGACGACCGGCAGGCCGGGGTCGAAGCCGCCGAGCTCCTCCCAGAGGGAGTGGCGCACGAGCATGCCGCCGGCGGCGACGGCCAGGACGTCGGGCGTGGAGTCGTGCTGGCCCTGGTCGAGCTCGTCCTCGACGAGGTGGACGGTCGTGCCGTGCTTGGTGATCGACTCGCCGTAGCTGCGGATGTAGCCGGAGCGCGTCCAGTCCATGATCTTGGGACCGGCGACGGCGACGGAGGGGGCGACCTCGACGGCTCCCAGCAGCGCCGCGAGGGCGCCGGGCTCGGGGGCGGAGTCCTGCGCGAGCAGCCACAGCCACTCGTCCTCTCCGGCCGGCGGCTGCATCACGCGGACAGCGCGGGCCACGGCCTGGCCGAAGGGGAGGTGCTCGGCGACCTGCACGAGCTGCGTCGGACCCCAGGACGCGAGGAGCTCGTCGGTCGTGTCCTTCGAGCCTCCGTCGACGAACACCGTCGCGTCGGGCTGACGGGTCTGCGCCCGCAGGGCCGCGAGGGTTCGTTCCAGATAGGCCGCGCCGTTGCGCGCGACGAGGACGGCGGTGACTCGTGGATACATCGCGGACCACCCTAAGCGATGCCGCCGCGCCGCCAGCCTGCGGCTCGCCGCCCCGTCGGTCGGGTCGCGGCGAGGAGGGGACTAGGCCCGGCGGCGCAGCTTCCGGCGCTCGCGCTCGGAGAGGCCGCCCCAGATGCCGAAGCGCTCGTCGTTCTCGAGCGCGTACTCGAGGCACTGGGCCCGGACCTCGCACGAGGTGCAGATCTTCTTGGCGTCGCGGGTCGAGCCGCCCTTCTCGGGGAAGAAGGCCTCGGGATCGGTCTGCGCGCACAGCGAGTCGACCTGCCAGGAGAGCGCGCCCCCCGGCGCCTCGGTCGCGGTGTCGATCCCGGGTCGGACCCCGGGCACGCCCAGACGGACCGGATCGACGAACCAGTCCTCGGGGACTCCGGAGTGCTGTTCCGGAAGCGTCATGCCGTCTCCTACCCCGCCTGCGAACCGATGATCGGCGGCCACTCCTCCCGGAGCCGCTGCCTAGGTAATTACAGCGGTGTCATTCGCTCAGGTCAAGTCGCGGACCATAAACCCTCAACCCGCCGTGGAGGGTTCACGACACACCGGCGTGTCGCGAACGTGAGATCCGATCAGGCGGTCGCGGCGCTCCGTGCGCGCCAGGCGCTCTCCACCATCTCGGCGACCGTGTGCCGCATCTCCCAGCCCAGGTCGCGGGCCGCTGTCGCGCCGGAGGCGACGATGCGGGGCGGATCGCCCGGCCGCCGTGGGGCGACCTCGGGCGTGAAGGCGATGCCGGTGCTGTCGGCGATCGCGCGCATGATCTCGCCGACGGAGGCCCCGGATCCGCTGCCCAGGTTGTAGACCGGGTCGATCGGCTCGCCGGCGGCCAGGCGGCGCGCCGCGGCGACGTGCGCGAGCGCCAGGTCGGCGACGTGGATGTAGTCGCGGACGCAGGTGCCGTCCGGCGTCGGGTAGTCGTCGCCGTTGATCCGGGGCGTGCGGCCGTCCAGCAGCGCCTCGAAGACGAGGGGGAAGAGGTTGTGGGGGCTGGTGTCGTAGACGTCCGGGTAGCCGGATCCGACGACGTTGAAGTAGCGCAGGGAGGCGTGCCGGACGCCGTGCGCCCGCCCCGCGTCCGCGAGCAGCCACTCGCCGATCAGCTTCGACTCGCCGTAGGGCGATTCCGGGCTCTTGGGGGTGTCCTCGGTGACGATCTCGACGTCGACTGCGCCGTAGACGGCAGCGCTCGAGGAGAAGACGATCGAGGAGACCCCGGCGCGCTCCATCGCCGCCAGCACGCGCATGGTGCCGGTGACGTTCTGCTCGTAGGTGTGCAGGGGGCGCTGCACCGAGACTCCGGCGTACTTGAACCCGGCGACGTGGACGACGCCCTCGATGTCGTGCTCGGCGAGCACGCGGTCGAGCAGGGCCTCGTCGAGGATCGAGCCCTGGTGGAACGGGACGCCCTCGGGCACGAACGACGCGTGCCCCGAGGAGAGGTCGTCGAGGACGACGGGGTCGATGCCCTGCTCCGAGAACGCGCGCACCACGTGCGCCCCGATGTACCCGGCTCCCCCGGTGACCAGCCATGCCATGTGGATCCTCCTCGGTGCGGGCCCGCGACTCCGCGCGCCGGAAGACACCCTAGCGGCGGGGATCGACGGCGCGGATCGGCCGGATGACGCCGGGTGGCGATATCCTGCCGTCGTGCTCCGCTCCGTCGCCCTCCTCGCCCTGCCCGGCCTCGCGCCGTTCGAGTTCGGGGTCGTCTGCGAGGTGTTCGGGATCGACCGCGGCGTCGACGGAGGGCCCGCCCTCGACTTCCGGATCGCCACTCCCGATCCGGGCCGCGTCCGGACGAGCCTCGGATTCGACCTGCTGATCGCCGATGGTCTCGACGCGGCCCGGGACGCGGACCTGATCGCCGTCCCCGCCCACGGCCGCGGGCCCGCCGACGAGCGGGTCCTCGACCTCCTCCGCGAGGCTCACGAGCGCGGCGCGTGGATCCTCAGCGTCTGCAGCGGGGCCTTCACCCTGGCGCAGGCGGGCCTGCTCGACGGCCGGCGCGCGACCACCCACTGGATGCACGCCGCGGAGCTCGCCCGGCGCTTCCCCTCCGTCACGGTGGACCCGGAGGTCCTCTACGTGCAGGAGGGGCGCATCGTGACGAGCGCGGGCACCGCGGCCGGCATCGACGCGGCGCTGCACGTGGTGCGCGAGGAGCTGGGCGCGACGGCGGCGAGCGTCGTCGCCCGGCGGATGGTCGTGCCCCCGCAGCGCCACGGCGGGCAGGCGCAGTACCTGCGGACCCCCGTTCCCGAGGCGCGCGCGGACTCGCTGGCCGAGGTCACCGAGTGGATGCTGGAGCACCTCGACGAGGACCTCTCGATCGAGGCGCTGGCCCGTCGGGCCCTGATGGCCCCCCGCACCTTCGCGCGCCGCTTCCGGGCCGACCTCGGCACGACTCCGCTCGCCTGGCTCACCCGCCAGCGCCTCCTCCGGGCGCAGGTGCTGCTGGAGGAGACGGAGCTGACCCTCGAGGCGGTCGCCGCGCGGGTCGGCTTCGGCACGGCCGCGGTGATGCGCCACCACTTCACGCGCGTCCTGCGGACCACGCCGGCGGCCTACCGCCGCACGTTCGCCGCCTGAGCGGCCGGCACCGGGATCGCTGGAGGGATCAGACCGTCGCGACGAAGAGCCTGCCCCGTCCGGTGACGGCGAGAGCGCCCTCCGACGGGGTCACGAACACGCTGCCGCCGCGCTCGACGCGGACCGAGCCCTCGGCGCCCTCGAGCGAGAACGAGCCCTCGGTCGCGATCGCGATGGCGGGTCCGTGCAGGGCGACGCGGGCCGGCGTCTCCGACTCCGGCTCCACGACGGCGAGCACGAAGTCGGGGACGTCCGGACGGTAGACGCGCACGCCCGGTCCGGCCTGCTCGGCCGGGAGGTAGGGCACGGGCAGCGGCGAGAACTCGAGCACGCTCACCAGCTCGGGCACGTCGATGTGCTTGGGCGTGAGGCCCCCGCGCAGCACGTTGTCGGAGGCGGCCATCAGCTCCACGCCCGTGCCCGCGAGGTAGGCGTGGATGTTGCCTGCGGGCAGGTAGAGCACCTCGCCGCGGGCGAGGCGGACGCGGTTGAGCAGGAGCGAGAGCACGATGCCGGGGTCGCCCGGGTAGCTCTCGTCCAGGTCCCGGACCGTGGTCGTCTCGAGGCGGTCGTCGCCCGCGGACGCCGCGACGACCGCGGACACCAGCGCGGCGACCTCGGCGCGGTCGCCGTCGGCGAGCAGCCACGACAGGGCGCCGCGGAGGACCTCCGAGGGCTCGCCCTCGAGCGTCCGGGCGAACCGCGCGATCGCGGCCGCCTCCTCCGCCGGGGCGCGCCCGGCCAGCTCGGCGAGCAGCGCCCGGGCGTCCGCCGGCTCGCGGAAGCCGCAGAGCGCGTCGAAGCTCTCGCTGAGCGCGTAGATCAGCTCGGGCTTGTGGAACGGGTCCTTGTAGTTGCGATCGGCGGCGTCCCGCGGGATGCCGGCCTCCTCCTCCTCGACGAACCGGCGCCGGGCCCGCTCGGACGAGGGGTGGGCCTGGAGCGACAGCGGCCCGCCCGCGGCGAGGATCTTGAGCAGGAACGGCAGACGGGGAGCGCCCGAGACCGGATCGACCGCCCCCTCCACTCCGGCGAGCGCCGCCTCGGCGTGCTCGCCGATCCACTCGGCGAGCGTGCCGGCGCCGACCGAGGCGGGGTCGAGGATGCGCGCGGGCGAGCCCGGGTGCGCGCCGAGCCAGAGCTCGGCCTCGGGGGCGCCGGAGGGCGCGGTGCCGAGGGCCTCCGAGATGCCGGTGAGCGAGCCCCAGGCGTAGTCGCGGGGGGTGTTGCCGATCGGGATGAACACGGGAGCGCTGGCCTTCCGTCCGAGGGGTGGGTCCGAGCCGCTCAGCCGGACGCGCCGGGGCCGCTCCGCTGCGACGCTAGCAGGATCCACAACGCGGGCCCGGGAGGAGGGCCCGCCTGTTGGTGCTCTCCGCCAGAGGACGCGGCACTCGCAGGCGCGCTTCGTACGCTGGGAGTCGCAGCACTGTCGCCGTCGGAGCGGTCGCCGTGCCGCATCCGACGAGCGAGGGAGCACAGAGCATGGACAGCACGACCTTCGAGACCCTGGGGGCCGACTTCTACGGGTTCGAGGCGGCGCTCACGCCCGCCGAGAAGGAGCTGCTGGTCGGCGTCCGCGCGTTCCTCGAGGAGCAGGTGCGGCCGATCGCCGACGAGTACTGGGAGCGCGCGGAGTTCCCGCGGCAGCTGATCCCCGCGATCCACGCCACCGGCGTCATCGGCCTCTCCTGGCCCGAGACCCGCGCGATCGAGAACTCCGCCGTGTTCCGCGGCTGGGTGGCGCTCGAGCTGGGCCGGGTGGACGCGGGCATCGCGACCTACGTGGGCGTGCAGAACGGCCTGGTGATGGGAACGGTCGGCGTCGCCGGCTCCGAGGAGCAGCGCGCCGAGTGGCTGCCGAAGCTCGCCTCGGGCGAGGTCATCGGCGCCTTCGGGCTCACCGAGCCGCACTCCGGCTCCGACTCCGCCCAGGGCCTGCGCACCACCGCCCGCCGGGACGGCGACGACTGGATCCTCGACGGCGAGAAGCGCTGGATCGGCAACGCGACCTTCAGCGACGTGACCGTGATCTGGGCGAAGGACGCGGAGGACGGCCAGGTGAAGGGCTTCCTCGTCCCCACCTCGACGCCGGGCTACCGCGCCACCGCCATCGCGCGCAAGCAGAGCCTGCGCACGGTGCAGAACGCCGACATCGTGCTCGAGGGCGTCCGCGTCCCGGAGTCGCTGCGCCTGCAGCGCGCGAACTCGTTCCGCGACACCGCGAAGGTGCTCCGGCTCACCCGCGCCGAGGTCGCCTGGCAGGCCATCGGCGTCGCGATCGGCGCCTACGACGCGGCGCTGCGCTACGCGAAGGAGCGCGTGCAGTTCGGCAAGCCGCTCGTCGGGCACCAGCTGGTGCAGGACCTCCTGGTCAAGAGCATCGGCAACATCACGGCCAGCATCGCCCTGGCGACCCGCGTGTCCGAGATGCTCGACGCCGGCGAGCAGCGCGACGAGCACTCCGCCCTCGCGAAGGCCTTCGCGACGGCCCGGATGCGCGAGACCGTCGCCTGGTGCCGCGAGGTGATGGGCGGCAACGGCATCGTCCTCGACTACGGCGTCGCCCGCTTCTTCGCCGACGCGGAGGCCCTCTACTCCTACGAGGGCACCCGCGAGATGAACACGCTGATCGTCGGCCGCTCGATCACCGGCACCGCTGCGTTCGTCTGAGCCTCCCGTCCAAGCCGTCTTCCCCGAGGGGGCGGCCAGGCCGGGGAGCGAGCGGCGGCGCGCCCGGCACGCCGCCGCGCCGCCCCCGCTCCCTAGACTGGTCGCCATGATCCGACGCGCCGCCCCCGCCGCTCCCCGAGCGCTCGCGGTGGCGGTGCTGGCCGTGCTGCTGGCCGGCCAGTCGCTGCGGAACCTCGCCGGATGGTGGGGCTGGGGCGTCGTCGTCGCGGTGCTCCTGGGCGCCTCGATCGCCGTGCTCGTCCGCGCCCGCCCCCGCCTGCGCTGGGCCCGCACGCCGAAGTCGCTGGTCCTCTTCCTCGGGCTCGCGGTGCTCTCGCTGCTGTGGTCCGCCTATCCGGGAGCGAGCGCGATCGGAGTCACGGCGCAGCTCGCGACGACGCTCGGCGGCGTCGTCCTCGCCGTCACGCTGAGCAGCCGGGAGCTGCTCACGGCTCTCGGACGGGCCCTGCGCCTCTCCGTCGGCCTGTCGCTCCTCTTCGAGCTCGTGATCGCGGTCGTCGTGCGGCAGCCCGTCCTGCCGTTCGGCGTCGAGCCTCCCGCCGACGGACCGACGCCCGACGCCTTCTACTGGTCGCAGGCAGCCCTCTTCACCGGCGAGCCCGTCCAGGGGATCGTCGGCAACCGCAACCTCCTCGGCTTCCTCGCCCTACTCGGCCTGATCGTGATCGCGATCGAGCTGGCGGCCCACTCGATCCGGCGCCGGTGGGGAGCGGTCTGGGTCGCCCTGTTCGTCGCGACCCTCCTGCTCACCCGCTCGGCGACCGTTCTCCTCTGCCTCGTCGCCGTCGTCCTCGCGGCCGCGTTCGCGCTCTGGGCTCGCCGGAGGGGCGAGTCCCGCCGGCGTCCCGTCTACCTGACCGCCGCGGGGCTGGCGGTGGCGGCCGTCGCCGGAGGCGCCGCGGGCTGGGGCGCCCTCCTCGGCCTGCTCGGCAAGAGCGAGGACGCCACGGGCCGCCTCGACATCTGGGACTCGGTGATCGCGCTCACGCTGCAGCGTCCGGTCCTCGGCTGGGGCTGGGTCAGCTACTGGGCTCCCTGGGCCGCCCCGTTCGACACCCTCGCCGAGCGCAAGGGCGTGCTCTACCTGCAGGCCCACGACGCCTGGCTCGACGTCGCCCTCCAGCTGGGAGCGGTCGGCCTCGTCCTCTTCGCGGCGCTCGCCGTCTCGACGCTGTGGCGCTCCTGGTTCCGCGCGGTCGACCGCCCGCGGCGCGACGCGACCTCGACCCTCCCCTACACGGCCGTCAGCCTCGCTCCGCTGCTGATCGTGGTCGCCCTCCTGGCGCAGTCGCTGTTCGAGAGCCGGATCCTGATCGAGGGAGGCTGGCTGCTCCTCGTCCTCTTCGCGGTGCAGACCAAGCGACCGGCGACCGAGACGCCCGAGGTCCTCGCCGCGACCCCGCTCCCCCTCGCCGACGCCTCCCCGAGGCGATGAGGCGCCGCCGCCCCTCGCTCCCCGCCTCCGTCGCCGACGCGACGGCGTCCCCGCAGTTCGCGGCGGCCCTCGCGCAGACCACTCTCGTCACCGTCCTCTGCGCCCCGGCGGTCCGCGGGCTCATCGGCTGGCCCGGCTACATCGCCGCCGTCGCCACGCTCACCGCCCTCGCCGCGGTCATGCTCGTCCTGCGGCGCGGGCGGCTCGACTGGGAGGGCCTGCTGCCCACGAGCATCCTGGTGTTCCTCGGCTGGATCGCGCTCAGCGTGCTGTGGAGCGACTACACCTGGGCCACGGTCTCGAGCGTCGTCTACCAGTTCGCCCTGGCGTTCCTGGCGATCGCGATCGGCCTCACGCGCGACATCATCCAGATCATCCGCTCAGTCGGCGACGTGCTGCGGGTCGTGCTGATCGCCTCGCTGGCCGTGGAGGTGCTCTCGGGGGTGCTGATCGACCAGCCGCTGCGCTTCCTCGGCGTGGAGGGCCTGCTCGCGGTCGGCGGGCCGATCCAGGGACTCGTCGGCACGCGCAACCAGCTCGGGCTGGTCTGCCTGCTGGCGATCGTGACGTTCTCGGTGGAGCTGATGACCCGCTCCGTCGCCCGCGGGCCGGCCGTCGCCTCGATCGCCCTCGCGGCGGTCACCCTCCTCTTCACGCGCTCCGCCGTGAGCGCGGGCGTGCTCGCCGTGGCCGTCGTCGTCGCCCTCGCTCTGCGCTGGGTGCGCCACGGCGACGGCACCCACCGCCGTCGGCGGCAGTTCGCGGTGCTCGGCGTCGCCGCCGCGGCCTCCCTCACCGTGTGGCTCCTGCGCTACCGGGTGATCGAGCTGCTGAACGCGGGCAGCGAGTTCGAGTTCCGGCTGCGGCTCTGGCAGCAGGTCTGGCGCTTCACGGACCTCGCTCCGATCGTCGGCTGGGGCTGGGTGGGCTACTGGCGGCCCGACCTCTACCCCTTCACCGCCATCGACTACCTCTCGGGCCGCCCGCACTCGTCGAGCCTCAACGCGCTCTTCGACGTGGCCCTGCAGGTCGGCGCGGTCGGGGTGGTCCTCTTCGTCGTGCTGATCGGCCTCGCGCTCTGGCGCTCCTGGCTGATCGCCTCCGAGCGCAAGGCGGTCGTGCACGTCTGGCCGGTGCTGGTGCTGGCCGTGCTGATGGTCACCGCGCTGGCCGAGAGCTCGATCCTGCTCGACGCCGGCTGGCTGCTCGTGGTGCTCTGCGCGATGCGCGCGGCCCAGGGACTGAGCTGGCGCCGGCTCCTGCACCCGCGGGACTGACCGGACTCCTCAGCGCCCGCGCCGCCGCGCCACCTGGCGGAGCACGGCGAGGTGCTCCTCCCGGCAGCGCTCCCAGCTGAAGGACCGGGCGCGCTCGACGCCGAGCGGGCCGAGCTCGCCTGTCCGCTCGATCGCCTCGAGGATCCCGTCCGCGATCGAGCGCGGCTCGAGCGGATCGACGTAGACCGCGGCGTCCCCGCAGATCTCCGGGAGCGAGCCCGCGTCGGACGCGGCGACCGGGCATCCCGACGCCATCGCCTCGATGGGAGGGAGGCCGAAGCCCTCGTAGAGGCTCGGGAACGCCAGCACCGCGGCTCGGCGGTAGAGGTCGGCGAGCTCCTCCGGAGTGACGTGGCCGCGCCACTCGACGAAGTCCGGCAGCGGGCCGAGGCGGTCCAGATCCCCTCCCGTCAGCACGAGGCGGAGGGCGTGCCCCTCCTCCCGCAGCAGGCGCACCGCCTCGAACAGGCGGGCGTGGTTCTTGTGCGGCCAGGCGCGCGCCGGGTAGAAGACGAAGTCCTCGCGTGTGCTCAGATTCGCGACGAAGCGCCGGGTGTCCACGCCGAGATGCGACACGTGGATCCGCTCCTCCGGGATGCCCAGCAGCTCGACGATCCGCCCCTTGGTGAAGGCGCTGATGGTGATGACCGCGTCGGCGCGGCGAGCGGTCGCCTCGTAGGCGAGCCGGCGGAAGACGCGCTCGACGCGGGGGAAGAGGTGCGGGAGGTCGCGGTGCTGCAGATCGAACAGCATCTGCACGTGCCCCTGCCGCCGCGACGGCCACGGGAGCGGGACCGTGAACGGGAAGTAGAGCACTGCGTCCCGGCCGAGGCGCCGACGCAGCTGCGGCGTGCGCAGGAGCGCCTGGAGCATCCCCACGGCCCGGCGGCGGTGGCCCGCCCCGCTGACGACCCCCTCGGCCACGACCTCGGGCACGCCCTCGCTGAAGCCGCGCGCGTTCTCGGGGACGAGCACCTGCACGGCGGGCCCCTCCTCCCCCGGCCGCGGCGCAAGGAGGCGCGTGAGCGCGCGCGCGTAGGTCTCGCCGCCGCCCATCCCGCCCGGGTCGACGGTGAGCACGGCGAGCGTGACGGGGCGGAGTTCCGGCATGGCGTCCAATCGGTCCGAAGCCCGGCCAGGATACCGGCGGGCCGCACCGCTCCCGGCGCCCGGCCGTGCCCGTGGGTAGTATGTGTCCCGCTGTCATCGACCCCGACGAATTGGACCACCACGTGCCCCGCGCTTTGATCACCGGAATCACCGGCCAGGACGGCCTCTACCTCGCCGAGCTCCTCCTCTCGAAGGGCTACGAGGTCTTCGGGCTCGTCCGCGGGCAGAACAACCCCAAGTACGAGCTGGTCCGCCGCACCGTGCCCGAGGTGACCCTGCTCACCGGCGACCTGACCGACGTGTCGAGCCTGGTGCGCGTGCTCGCCGCCGCCCAGCCCGACGAGGTCTACAACCTCGGTGCGATCTCGTTCGTCGCCTACTCGTGGGAGAACGCGTCGCTCACCACCGATGTGACCGGCAAGGGCGTGCTCAACATCCTCGAGGCGACCCGCCTCTACGCCGGCTCCGACATGTCGCGCGTGAAGTTCTACCAGGCCTCCTCCTCCGAGATGTTCGGCAAGGTCCAGCAGGTCCCGCAGAGCGAGGAGACGCTGCTCTGGCCGCGCTCGCCCTACGGAGTGGCCAAGGTCTTCGGCCACTACATGACCATCAACTACCGCGAGTCGTACGGCATGCACGCCTCCTCCGGCATCCTCTTCAACCACGAGTCGCCCCGCCGCGGCCCGGAGTTCGTCACCCGCAAGATCAGCCTCGCGGTCGCCCGCATCAAGCTCGGCCTCCAGGAGACGCTGGAGCTCGGCAACCTCGACGCGAAGCGCGACTGGGGCTTCGCCGGCGACTACGTCGACGCGATGTGGCGCATGCTGCAGCAGCCCGAGGGCGACGACTACGTGGTCGCGACCGGCGAGACCCACGAGATCCGCGAGTACCTCGACATCGCCTTCAACCACGTCGGCATCGAGGACTGGACCCCGTACGTGACCCAGAACCCCGCGTTCATGCGTCCCGCCGAGGTGGACCTGCTGATCGGCGACCCGGCGAAGGCGCGCGACGTCCTCGGCTGGGAGCCGAAGGTCTCGTTCCCCGAGCTCGTGGCGATGATGGTCGAGAACGACCTCGCCGAGCAGTCCGCGCTGATCAAGTAGTCATGCCTGCCGCTCTCGTCACCGGAGCGAGCGGTCAGGACGGGGGCTACCTCGTCGAGCGCCTGCTCGCCGACGGCTGGGAGGTCTCCGCGCTCGTGCGCGGGACCGACGACGCCGCTCTTCCCGCCGCCGTCCGCGCCTTCGAGGGCGATCTCCGCGACGCCTCCGGCCTCGGCCGTATCGTCGCGGAGGCGCAGCCGGACACGGTCTTCCACCTCGCCGGCCTCTCCTCCGTCGCGCTCTCGTGGAAGGAGCCCGTGCTCACGGCCGAGGTGACCGGCACCGCGGTCGCCGCGCTCCTGGAGGCCTCGCTGGCGCTCCAGGAGTCGGCGGGCCGGGAGGTCCGCTTCGTCCAGGCCTCCTCCTCCGAGATCTTCGGGGCCGCGACCGAGAACCCGCAGACCGAGCGGACCCCGATCCGCCCGGTCTCGCCTTACGGAGCCGCGAAGGCGTTCGCGCACCACCTCGTCGCGGTCTACCGCGGCCGAGGGCTCCACGCCTCGTCCGGCATCCTCTACAACCACGAGTCGCCGCGTCGGCCGCTCGGCTTCGTCACCCGCAAGATCACCGCCGGAGTCGCGGCGATCGCGACGGGCGCCGAGTCGGAGCTCTCGCTCGGCAATCTCGACGCGCGCCGCGACTGGGGCTGGGCTCCCGACTACGTGGACGCCCTCGTGCGCGCCTCGCGCGCCGAGGAGGCGAGCGACTACGTCGTGGCGACCGGAGTCGCGCACTCGGTCCGCGACTTCGTCCGTGCCGCCTTCACCGCGGCCGGCATCGACGACTGGGAGCAGCGGGTCACGATCGACCCGCGGTTCGCGCGCCCCGTGGACGCCCCCGAGATGCGCGGGGACGCCTCCCGGGCCCGCGAAGTGCTCGGCTGGGCGCCGACCGTCGGCTTCGAGGAGATCGTCGCCCGCATGGTCGAGAACGACCTCGAGCTGGCGCGCCGCTCCGACTGAGCCGCGCCCACCGCGTGCAGAAGGCCCCCGCTCCTGGAGCGGGGGCCTTCTGCACGCGGTGGGTCGAGGACGCCTAGGCGGTCGCGTCCGACTGCTCGGCCCGGGCCCGCTCGTCGACGCCGTCTCCCTCGACGAGGTAAGACCAGACGCGGGCGGCGTACTCGTCCCAGGTGCCGCCGTCGATCGCGAGCGCCTCCGCCGAGAGCCGCGCGTGCAGCTCGTCGTCGGTCAGCAGCCGCTCGAGGGCCGCGGCGATGTCGTGGTCGTCGTGCGGATCGACGAACAGCGCGCCGCCCGAGGCGGAGACCTCGTGCATGCTGCCGAATCCGGAGGTCACGACCGGGGTGCCGACCGAGATCGACTCCACGATCGGGAGACCGTAGCCCTCGTTGATCGAGGGGAACACGGTGCACCGGGCCAGGCGGTAGGCGCTCCAGAGCAGCGCGTCGGTGATCTTGGAGAGCGAGCGGACCGGACGGCCCTGGCCCTCGAGGACCTCGAGTCGGTACTCGAACTCGGCGCTGCTCCAGGCGTTGCCGCCGATGAAGACCAGGCTGAAGCGAACGCCCCGGCGCCAGAGCAGCTCGGCGGCCTGGAGCACCGCCAGGTGGTTCTTCCGCGGCTCGTGGCTGCCGACGCAGACGACGAGCGGGAGGTCACCGGTCACCAGCGAGCGCGCGGCGGTGGCCAGCTCCTCGTCCGAGACGCTCTCCGGCTGCGAGGGCAGCAGGATCGGGCGGATGTCCGGCCCCTGCATCCCGACGCTGCCGAGCATGTGGCGCCAGCCGGAGTACTCGGTCGCGGCCGCCTCGGAGATGGTCGCGATGCGGTCCATGTGCGACACAGCGACGAGCGTGCGCGAGAACGCGGCGCTGATGCCCGTGCTCGCCGTCTCGGCGGTGGTGACCGGCACGCAGTCGAAGCCGATGGTGCCCGTGCGGTTGCCGCTGAACTCGGCGAGGGCGGAGACGCGCGACGTCCGCTCGTCCTCCACGGCGAGCTCGGGCAGGAGGTAGGTGCCCTGCCACGGGACGATCACGCGGGAGCGGTCCTCGGCGGCGTCGGGCACGTCGCCCGAGACGGCGTTCCGGCTCTGCTCCGGGGTGAGCATGACGAGCGACTCGTGGGTCGAGTCCCAGCCGGCGAGCAGGATCTCGTGGTCGCGCGTCCAACGGACGAGGCTCTGGCGCACCACGCGCTGGATGCCCGTGGCCAGCCCCGTGCGCGCGGTGTGGTGCACGTCGACGACGACCGCGCCGACGACCACCTCGACCTCGGGGTGGTGGAAGCGGGCGAAGACCCGGTTCGAGGCGATAGTGGACGCGGCGTGGGTGAGCAGACCGGCGGTGCCGTCCAGCCGGGCCCGGCGGCGGCCGTCGACGACGTCCTCCCGGCGCGGGAGCGTGCCGCGGAGGACGGCGAGCACCAGCCAGACCTCGCGGTCGGTGGGGGCGGGCAGCAGAACGCTCAGCTGTCCGGTAAGGGCGTCGACGCTGCCCAGCGGCTCCACAGTGGGGGCCAGGGTGCGCACCAGGGTGGCGAGACGGTCGACCAGGTACTGCTTAGAGCGCACGGGGCGCCTCCTCGTGCTCGATGAGGGCCGAGGGGCCGATCAGGGCGGCCCACAGCTCCCGGGCGTAGTCGTCCCAGGTGCGCTCGGGCCGCTCTGCCGCCTCGAGGCGGAGCTCGTCGACGAGCTCCGGCGACGTCAGCAGGCGGCGCATGCCGTCGGTGATCTCCTCGTCGGACTCCGGGTCGATCAGGACGCATCCGCCGTGCTCGGCGATCTGCGCCGTGCTGCCGTAGCGCGAGGTCAGCACGGGCAGCCCGATCGACAGCGCCTCGGCGACCGGCAGGCCGTACCCCTCGTGCAGCGACGGGAACGCCAGGAACAGCGCCTCCCGGTAGCTCGCGATCAGGACGTCGTCGTCGGCTCCGCGGAGCACCTCGACCGGGCGCCCGGCGGCGACCAGCTCGCGCACGCGGGGATCGAAGACCTGGTGCGCCCACGGGTTGGCCCCGCCGATGAAGCGGACGCGGAACCGCAGGCCCTCGCGCCAGAGGACCTCGGCGGCGTGCAGCACCGCGAGATGGTTCTTGCGGGGCTCCTGGCTGCCGACGCAGAGCACGAGCGGCAGGCCGGACGCGCTCCGGCCCTCGGAGCGCAGGCCGTCCGGGAGCTCCACGGGCAGCGGGACCGGGACGACGGTCGGGCCGGTGAGGCCCTGAGCGGGGAGCGCTCGCACGAAGCCCTCGAACTCCAGCGCGGCCGCGGCGCTCACCGTGGCGACGCGCTCGGCGTGCTTGACCACGGAGAGGAAGTTGACGAAGCGCACCGTCTCCTCCGGCGGCACCGTGTCGGCGCTGACGACGGGGATGGCGTCGTGGCCGAGGACGACGACCTCGTTGCCGGAGTACTCGGCGAGGGCCGCGAGCGGCCCGCACTGGTTGTAGTCGGGCACCGAGGGGATGACGACGACGCTGCGGTAGGGCACGACGAACTCGATGCGCTCCGGATCGCCATGCTCCCAGTCGCGCCGCCCGGCGGAGGACCAGTCGACGACGCGCTCGTGCTCGATCGCGCTCAGGCGCCGGAAGGACATCGATCCGTGGACCCAGGCGACCGGGACGATCTCGTGCTCGGCATCCCAGCGGGACACGGTCTGGCGCACGACCCGCTGGACGCCGGTGTTGTGACCGTGGCGGGCGGGGAAGTCGACGTCGATCAGGACGGCCCCGGTGACGACCTCGACACGGGCGTCCAGATCGGCGAACCCGGTCGCGGTGCGGGAGCCCGCCTCGAGGAAGATGCGCAGCGCCGCCTCCTCGGGGGCGAGCTCGAGGGCGCGGCGGAACCAGTCGAACAGCTCGCTCGTCGGGTACGCGGCCGTGAACGACACCAGCGCGACCCAGGTCAGCTCGTCGTCCTGGCGCGAGCGGATCTCGCGGGCCACCTCGTCGAGGTACGGGCCGGGCCCGCGGGTGCGCAGCGAGGCGCGGCGCTCCTCGTCGAAGAGGAGCGCGCCGATCTGCTCCAGGCGTTGCAGCATCGCCTCCGTGCGGTGGGCGCGCGCGGCGGCCGCGCCGGCGGCCGAGACCTGCGACCGGTCGCTCATCGCGCCCGACCGGACAGGCGGCGCTTCACGAAGCGCGCGCTGTGGCCGACGGCGCCCGACAGCCCGAGCTGCTCGACGCGGATCTGGAAGGTGCGCACCAGGCGGAGCGGCTTCGTCACCCGCCAGGAGAGGGTGCGTTCGAAGCCGGAGGCGGTCACTCCGCCCACCTGGATCCGCTCGACCCACTCGTCGAAGGGGTCGTTGAGGAGGGAGTCGACCTGCGCGCGCAGGCGGGCGAGCTCCTCGTCCGGGGACTCGGGCTCGGCGAGACGGGGCTCGATGGGAGCCCCGAACGTGCGGGCGGGCTCGGCCGGGACGGCGGCGGGAGCGGCGTCGCCGACGGCCGATTCGAGGCTCGGGTCGGGAGCGGGAGGAGCGTCCTCGCCCGTGCCGCCGAGGACGGGGGCGGGGTCCCCAGCGCTCTGCGGCGCCGGGTCCAGGGGGACGTCGGAAGGCTGCGTGGGCATGGCGAACACCTCGTTCGTGTCGTTCAGTCGGCGAGCGGGAGCAAGACTACCCGCCATGCGCCGCGCACCGGCACGCCAGCCAGGGGGCTCCAGGGTGGGCCGCACGTATAATGATGCGGTCCGTCGCCCGGCGGAGGCCGAGAGCTTGGAGTTCCATGCCCAGCAAAGCTGTGGATCGCGCGCGCGCGATCGCCGACGAGCCGTTCCAGATCGCCGGCACCACGTCGGCCGTCGGCGGCGGCTCGGGCGGCTTCGTCGCCTCCCTCGCCGAGATCCTGCGGCACCGCGAGCTGCTCCGCCTGCTCGTGGGGCGCGAGCTGAAGTCGCGCTACAAGGACAGCAGCCTGGGCTTCGTCTGGAGCCTCGTCCGGCCGCTGATCATGCTCCTCATCTACTACGTGGCGATCGGCCAGATCCTCGGGGCCTCTCGCGGCGTCCCGAACTTCGCGATCTTCGTCTTCTCGGGGCTCACCCTCTGGGGCCTGTTCAGCGAGATCGTGACCGCGGGCACCACGTCGATCCTCGGCAACGGCGGACTGATCAAGAAGGTGTACCTGCCGCGGGAGATCTTCCCGGTGGCGGCCATCGGCTCGGCCCTCTTCAACTTCGGTGTGCAGTTCGTCGTCCTGATCGCGGGAGCCGTCCTCACGGGCTCGCTGATCTTCGGCGTCCAGCTCCTCTACATCGTGCCCGCGCTGGCGATCGTGCTCGTGTACGGCCTCGCGCTGGCCCTGGCCCTCTCGGCCCTCAACGTCTACCTCCGCGACGTCCAGTTCCTCGTCGAGGTCGGGCTGCAGATCTTCTTCTGGCTCTCCCCCATCGTCTACGCGTGGAACTTCGTCGTCGCCGCCTCCACCGGAGCGGGCCACGGCTGGGCCGAGCAGCTCTACCTGATCAACCCGATCTCGAACGCGATCCTCGCCTTCCAGCGCGCGATCTGGGGAGACGGCTCGCGCGTCAGCATCATCGACGGCAACGAGATCGCCCCCCAGGTGTGGCCGCCGGACATGGAGCTGCGCCTTCTCATCGTCCTCGTCGTCGGGCTGGTGTTCGTGTGGATCGGCCACCGGATCTTCCGCCGCCTCGAGGGCAACTTCGCCCAGGAGATCTGATCGTGACCCTCACCAGCAAGCAGGAGTCCGTGCCCGCCTCCTCCGGCACCCCGACCGTCGTCCGGGTGCGCAACGCCTCCAAGCGCTTCGTCATCCGCAAGGACAAGTCGTTCAAGGAGCGGATCGTCAACTTCGGCCGCGGGCGCAAGCACCGCGACGAGTTCTGGGCACTCCGCGACGTCGACCTCGAGATCCCACTGGGCTCGACCGTCGGCCTCATCGGCGCGAACGGATCGGGCAAGAGCACGCTCCTCAAGCTCATCGGCGGCATTGTCCAGCCGACGACCGGCACCGTGGAGCGCCGCGGACGCCTCGCCGCGCTCCTCGAGCTCGGAGCGGGCTTCCACCCCGACCTCACCGGGCGCGAGAACGTCTACCTCAACGGCGCGATCCTCGGACTCTCGCGCAGCGAGCTGGACAGCAAGTTCGACTCGATCGTCGACTTCTCCGAGATCGCCGAGTTCATCGACACCCAGGTCAAGTTCTACTCGTCGGGCATGTACGTGCGGCTCGCCTTCGCTATCGCGATCCACACCGATCCCGACCTGCTGCTGGTCGACGAGGTGCTCGCCGTCGGCGACGAGCCGTTCCAGCGCAAGTGCATGGACCGCATCCGCGCCTTCCAGCGCGCGGGGAAGACCATCGTGCTGGTCACCCACTCGCTCGAGCAGGTCGGCGAGCTCTGCGACCGCACCATCGTCCTCGAGAAGGGCACCGTCGTCTTCGACGGCGAGACCTCCGAGGGACTCCAGGTCCTCCGCGAGAGCTTCGAGGACCGTCGGGCCGCCCGCCAGGAGCGCGAGGCCGAGGCCGCCGAGGCCGCGGACGAGCCCGCCCCCCAGCTCATCGAGATCCTGGGCTGCCGACTGCGCGGCGGATCGATCGAGCACGGCGGCACGGTCGTCCGCAGCGGCGAGACCCTCGAGTTCGACGTCACGGTGCGCACCAGCCGCCCGGTCGACGACTGGAACATCGGCATGGGCATCGACACCCCCCTCGGCCAGCGCGTCTTCGGGACGAACACCGAGCGCATCGGCACGCCGCTGAGCGCGGTCGACGGAGAGATGACGGTCACGTTCACCCTCCCCGACCTGCACCTCGGCGCCGGCAACTACGCCGTGCACGCCTCCTCGGCCACCTTCTCGCAGGGCGAGACCATGCGGATCCCGGTCGCCGCGACCTTCACGGTCGAGCGGGCCTCCGTGCACGACGGCGTCGTCGACATCGACTCCACCGTCCGCCTCAGCAGGCCGTGACCGCGCGGCGCCGCCGCCTCCTGGTCGACGCGACCGCCCTCGCGGCGCCGCGCCTGACCGGGGTCGGCCGCGTCCTGCTCGGCCTGCTGCACGCGCTGGACACCGACGCGACCGCCGCAGAGGTCGAGGTGCTCCTCGTCGTCCCGGCGAGTGAGGCGGGCTCGCTCGGGCGCTTCGGCTTCCGTACGCTGCGCGTCCGACCGGTGCCGCTGCCCCGGCCGGTGTGGAGCGCACTGACCCGAGTGCCCGCGCCGGGGATCGACCTCCTGCTCGGCCGCGGCGCCTACTTCTTCCCGAACTTCCGGAGCTGGCCGCTCGCCCGCTCCCGCTCGATCACCTTCGTGCACGACGTCTGCTTCGCTGTGATGCCCGAGCTCGTTCCGCGCGAGCGCCGAGAGCTGCTGTCGCGGTCCGTGCCCCGGTGGATCCGGCGCAGCGACCTGGTCCTGACCGGCACCCCGTCCTCCGCGGCCGAGGTCGAGAGCGCTCTGGGCGTCGATCCGGCGCGCGTCCGCGTGCTGCCGACCACGATCGACGCCGACCTCTTCCATGCCCGCGGCGAGGAGGAGGTGGCGCGGGTCCGCGCGGAGCACGGGCTCGGGTCCTACCTGCTCTTCGTCGGATCGATCGAGCGCCGCAAGAACCTCGTCACCCTGGTGAACGCGTACCGGCAGGCCGAGCGGCCGGAGAACCACACCCTGCTCCTGGTCGGCGGGGACGGCTGGGACAACGAGGACGTCCACTCCGCCGTCGCCCGCGCGGTCGCCGCAGGAGCCGACGTGCGCTTCGCCTCCTCCTACGTCGCCGACGAGGATCTGCCGGCCCTGCTCACGGGCGCCGACGCCGTCGCCATGCCCTCCTGGCACGAGGGCTTCGGCCTGCCCGCCCTCGAGGCCGTCGCCTGCGGCACTCCGGTGCTCGCGGCAGACATCCCCGGCCTCCGCGACGCGCTCGCCGGGCGGGAGTCCGCCGCCGTCTTCATCGACCCGGCGGACCGCACCGGGTGGTCGGCCGCGATCGGAGAGGCGCTGCGCCGTCCCCGGCGACTCGCACCGGAGCCCATCCCGGGGTGGGACCGCACCGCCCGGCGCCTGCTCGAGCTGGCCTTCGACGACCGCTGATCAGCGCCGGGTCGTGAACAGCAGCCAGCGCCCGGAGGCGGAGGCGACCTCGGGCTCGACGTCCCCCGTCGCCGCCTCGACGTAGGCCCGCCAGCCGTCGGGGTCGTCGGTGTAGCCGGCGGTGTCCACGTAGACGGCGCAGGCGCCGCTGCCCGCCACGGCGTCGGCGAACTCCGCGGAGTCGTCGACGTCGCCCCAGACGTCCCAGCCGTAGGTGCCCTCCACCGCCCCGTAGCTCCAGCGGAGGCGTCCCTCCTCGGTCGCGAGGTAGGGCAGCGCCTCGTCGTAGTCGGAGAGCGCTCCGATCCGCCCGCTGTCGGGGAAGCTCTTCAGGGGGAGCTCCACCACACCGCAGCCGTCGTCCAGCTGCGCGTCGGCCTCCGACACGAACGAGCGCATCTCGGAGTCGTCGGTGGGAGCGATCGGCACCGCGGCCGATACTCCGGCCAGCTGATCGACCACGGCGACGGCGGCGAGGAGCGCCGCCACGAGGATCCGGACACCGCCACGGGCCGTGACCCGATCGAGCAGAAGCGCGAGCACGCCGAGGACGAGGACCGCGATGACGATCGACATCCGCGCCCACGCGCGGATCGTCGGCCCCGCCACCAGCGAGACCACGACGCCCAGGCCCGTCACCGTGTAGAAGAGGAGCGCGGCCAGCGTCGCCACGGCGAGGACGCGCACGCGGGCGTCCGAGAAGAACCGGCCGACCGCGGTCGCACGGAGCGCCCGTCCGCCGCCGAGCGCGGTGATCGGGAGCGCAACGAGCGTGATCAGGAGCGCGACGCTGGCGAGGATCGAGAACCCGGGCGGCTCCGTCGTCGGCGCCACGCCGGACTGGCCCGCGTAGGTGTTCAGCAGGCCGTACCCCTGCGGCAGCCCGGTCCCCGACCAGGGCAGGCCCAGCAGCACCAGCTTGCCGGCGTAGGCCTCCGACTCCCCCACGGTCCGCGACGTGAAGTACGGGCTGTAGCGCTCCCCGAAGTCGAGCGAGAGCAGCAGCAGCGAGAGCCCGACGAACACGCCGAGCGCGAGGATCGGCACCGACGAGACCGCGAGCACGCGCAGCCGCTCGCGGGAGAGGAGCCCGGCGGCCGTGCTCACCGCCCAGGTCGCTCCGAGGACCAGGACCGCGAAGACGTAGTAGTAGCCGCCCGTGCTCGCCACCAGGAGCCCGAGCACGACTCCCGGGACGACGGAGCGCAGTACGCGGCTCCTCCGCGTCGCGCCCCGCTCGGACCAGGCTCGGAGAGGATCGGTGCGCGGTCCGGCGACCATCAGCACCATCACGCCCAGGAGCGGGATCGCCCAGTAGTTGGCGAGGAACGCGTGGCCGAATCCGATCCGGAGGAAGTGGTACGGCAGCAGCGACAGCAGGACCGCGGAGAACGCCGCGACCCAGGGCCGCGTGCGGAGAGCGCGGAAGAACACGTAGCCGGTGACGGCGACCGTCGCGAACGTGCCCAGGTAGAAGACGTTCAGGAGCGTCGTCCCGTCGCGCACCAAGAGGGCCAGGACCGACACGGCGAGGGCGGAGGCGACGTCGAACTGCGCGCTGAAGAAGGCGTTGAACCCGTCGGGGAAGCCGAGCGCCGCGTTGCCGTCGAACGGGAACGCCTGCGTGGCGCTGGTGAAGAGCGTGTAGTGCAGGATCTGGTCGTCGCCGCCCACGGTCCAGCGGGCTGTCAGGTCCTGCGGCCCGATCCCGAGCGCGAGCACGGCGGCAACGACCGAGACGAGGGCGGCGACGAGGGCCCATCCGAGCTCGACGAGCGTCCGGCGCCGCCGACTCGCCGTCCGCGGGCCGCGCACGTCAGTAGCCGCGCTCACGGCGCTGCTCCTCCACGCTGGTCTGGACGATCCGGTTCAGCTCGGTCTCGCCGTCGGTGCCCGCGTAGTCGTAGATGTCGAACCCCCCGCAGGCGACGATATCGGAGGGAGCGCCGAGCGTCCCGCGCGCGAGCCCCGCCCAGTCGGGCGAGCGGTCGGCCAGGACGAAGCTGTACTGCCGGTCGCGGTAGTCGCTCAGGTTGTTCATCCACAGCTGCACCGTGAAGTCGAAGTTGACCTGCTGGACGTGCAGCGAGGCCGGCCCGTAGAGGTCCAGCGGCCGCGTGGACCAGAACGAGCCGACGCCCGCGAGCTCGCGGCCGTCGATCCAGCGCTCCAGGCAGTCGGCGTCCGGGTCCGATCGCGCCTCGGCCGCCGCCGAGGCGACCGCCGTTGTGGCCGGCACGGCGGCCACGACGAGGCCTGCGGCGGCCAGCGGAGCGACGACGCGGACGACCGGCGCCAGCCGCGCGCCCGCAGCACGCCGGTGCGCCGCCGCGGCGCCGATCAGGGCGATCACGACCACGGTCGCGGTCACCGGGATCGGCATCAGGTAGCGGCTGACCGAGCTGCCGGTGAAGACCTGCACCACCAGGAGCACCGCCGTCTGCGCCGGCAGGAACGCGCACACCGCGAAGCGCGCACGGGCCGCCTCGTCGAGGGCGGCTCCCCGCGCCAGTCGGGCGGCACCGGCCACGACGACGGCGAGGGCCGCCAGCAGCAGCAGACCCAGCAGCGCCACCTCGAGCTTGCCGATCAGCGGCGCCTTCAGCACCAGGAACTGCACGATCAGGTCGTCCAGGGCCGTCCCGGCGAGCGGCAGCCGGAGGTACCCGCCGGCGTCGGTCCCGATCAGGAAGCCGAGCGGGACCCGCAGCGCGGCTCCGAGCGCGGCGGCCCCGAGGACCGTGCCCGCGACGATCAGCACCGCTCGGGGAGCAGCGAGAGCGAGCACCAGCAGCACGACGAGGACCACCAGCAGGGGGCCGACGAACTGCACCAGGAGGAGCGGATCGGAGAGGGTCGTCGCGGCGACGGCCGCCCCGACCAGGAGCAGCGGACGCGCGGCCGGACGGCGCTCGCGCAGTGCGCCCAGAGCGACGGCGAGCCCGGCGAGGCCTGTGAGCACCGCGCCGTAGTAGTAGGTCGTGAGGAGGAAGGTGGTCGCCAGGGCCCCCTCGTTGTTGAGCGCGCGGCCCTCCGTCAGGCAGAGCACCAGCAGCACGGCGATGCCGGCGAGCGCGGCCGCGGGCCGCAGCCGGCGGTGCCGGTCCGCGACGAGCCGTCGCGCGAGTATCCGGAGCACGCCGTAGAGGAGGACGACGTTGAGCACGGCGTTGACCGCGAGCGCCGCCGCGGGATCGCCACCGGTCAGCAGCCACGCGACGCCGAAGACGGGGAGCTCGGGGAAGAGGAAGAGCTGGCTCGTCATCACCCACGCCGCCGGGCGGCCCTCGGCGAAGGACTGCAGGATCAGCGGCAGCGCCAGCGAGTCGCCGTCGCGGAAGAGCAGCGGCCGCCACGGCGTGCCGACCATGAATCCGAGCACGAGCAGGGTCCCGCTGACGACGACGGCGAGGGCGGCGAGCTCGAGGAGGGCCCTCCGGGTCCGAGGGGATCCCGTCGGACCCGCCGTCACCGGTGCTTCCCGCCGAACCGGATGGCCAGGACGAGCAGGAGGTTCTTCAGGAGGGTGTCGCTCGGGATCTTGGAGTTGCCGACCGTGCGGTCGAGGAAGACGATCGGGATCTCCTTCACTCCGCGGGCCCGGCGCAGCGCCCGGTACTTGAGCACGATCTGGAAGCCGTAGCCGGCTGCGCGGATCGTCTCGAGGTGGAGGGTGCGCAGGAGGTCCGCGCTGAAGAGGTTGAAGCCGCCGGTCCAGTCGGTGATCTTCGAGCCGAGGAAGAGGCGCGTGTAGAGGTTGCCGCCACCGCTCAGCAGCTTGCGATCGAGCGTCCAGTCGGGAGTGCCCCCGCCCGCGATGTAGCGGGAGGCGACCACGAAGTCGGCGCCCGCGCGAACCTCGCGGAGGAAGGCGTCGATGTAGTCCGGGTCGTGCGAGAGGTCGGCGTCCATCTGCAGCAGGTAGTCGTAGCGGCGCTCGGCCGCGAGGAGGTGCTGGAAGGCCCAGATGTACGCCGCGCCGAGCCCCTCCTTCTTCTCGCGCGAGAGCACGAGGACCTCGAAGGTGTCGGACCCGAGCTCGGCCGCGAGCTCGCGCGCGCGGTCCGCGGTGCCGTCGGGGGAGCTGTCGTCGATGACGGCGACGGTCACGTGGAAGTCGGGGTTGCGGGACGCCGCGAGCGCGACCCGCGGCAGCGCCGTCGCGATGTTCGCGACTTCGTTGTAGGTGGGGACGACGACGGCGAGGGAGCGCATGAGGCGGGGAGGATCCGTTCTTCCGGTGCACCGGCTGACCGGTGAGAGCCCTGCGAGTATAACGAGGCGGTGCTCGCGAGCCTCCGAGCGCGCCCGCGGCCCGCCGCCCCGTCCGCGCACTCTCTCAGGAACATGGCACCGGCTGTTCGACCGCCCGGCAGGGGTCCGCGGTTACGATGGACGACAGTGCACGGCGGTTCACCCCTTGTTCGCCTGCCCCGATGGACGCCCGTCGGAGCCCGACGGTCGGGCATCGACGCCAGAGGGGGACGGGAAAGAGCGCCGCAGATGAAGAGACTCCTCGAATCGCAGAAGGTCCGCTTCCTCATCGCGGGCTGCACCAACACGGCGATCGACTTCCTCATCCTCAACACGCTCGTGCTCCTGCTCGGTCTGCCGACCCTCGTCGCCAACGTCTTCTCCGTCCTGGTCGGCATCACGATCTCGTACGCGCTGAACCACTTCTTCGTCTTCCGCCACCCGGGCAGGGTCTCGGTCGCCACGTTCGCGAAGTTCTTCCTCGTCACCGGGTTCAGCTCGCTGGTCCTGCAGTCGGCGATCATCTACGGCTTCGAGGTCTTCTTCGACACCCGCTTCGGCAACTCGCTGCTCTTCCTCCCCAGCTCCGGCGAGAACGCCTTCCTCGCGATCAACATCGCCAAGGCCGTCGCCGTCCTCGTGGGACTGGTGTGGAACTTCTGCATGTACAAGTTCGTCGTCTTCCGCCGTCCGGCGCACGATGCGCTGCCCGCGATCGAGACGGTCTCCCCCGCCGCCGTGGCCGTCAGCACCGAGCCCGTCGACATCGTCCGCTGAGGGCCGCAGGCTCCCGGGCCCCGCTCGAGCCGCGTGCTAGCCTCGTCGAGTTCTTCCGACGGGGCACTCCTCCCGTCGACGCCGCACCACCCGGAGGCTCCCATCGCCCGCTCGACGTTGCCCATCGCGGTCGTCGTCGTCACCCACTTCTCGGGTGAGGTCCTCCGCGCGTGCCTCGAGTCCGTGCCGGAGGCGACGGAGCACGACGTGCGCATCCTGGTGGTCGACAACCTGACCACGGACGACTCCGTCCGCAGCGTCGTCGAGCGCCTGCCGCAGGTCGAGTTCCACGAGACCGGGCAGAACCTCGGCTACGGCCGGGCCGTCAACTACGCGGTCGACCGCCTCGGGCCCGAGGTCGAGTGGATCCTGGTGACCAACCCGGACACGGTCTTCCTCCCCGGCTCGATCGACGCCCTCTACGCCGCCGCGACGGCGGACGACCGGATCGGCTCGATCGGGCCGCGGATCCTCGACTCCGACGGCACGATCTACCCCTCCGCCCGCGCTCTGCCCTCGCTCGGCACGGGCGTCGGGCACGCCGTCTTCGCCCACGTCTGGCCCGGCAACCCGTGGTCGGCGACCTACCGGCGCTCGCGCGCGGTCGAGACCCTCCGCCACGGCCGGATGGAGGCGGGCTGGCTCTCCGGCGCCTGCGTGATGGTGCGCCGCACGGCCTTCGAGGAGATCGGCGGGTTCGACGACCGCTACTTCATGTACTTCGAGGACGTCCAGCTGGGCGACTCGCTCGGACAGCGCGGCTGGACCAACGTCTACCTCGCCGACGCGGTCGTCTCCCACCTCGGCGGGCACTCCACCCGCCTGGCCTCGGCGCGGATGCTCGCGGTCCACCACCGCAGCGCCTACCTCTACCTCGCGCAGAAGTACGGGGCCTGGTATCAGGCGCCGATCCGCGCGGCGGTCCGCGCCGGGCTGGGCGCCCGGGTCGCGCTGATGCGCCTGCGCTCGAAGAGCTGATCCGCTCCGATCGGGCGGGCCGCCTGGCCGGCGCCGGGCGGCCCGCCCACCGGATCGGCGGTCAGGACGCGGAGTCGAGCTCCGTGTAGAAGGCCCGCGCCTCGTCCCAGGTCGGCAGCAGGCCCTGCGCCTCGGCCTCGGCCAGCGTCGGTGCGTCGGTGTCCTTCGGCGAGAGGAGCAGCTCGCCGGCCTCCTCCGGGAAGCGCAGGCCGATCTGCTCGTCGAGCGGGTCGATCCCCTTCTCCCGCACCGGGTCGAAGGTGGCGTTCACGAGGTACGAGACCACGGCGCCCTCGGTCAGCGCCACGAAGGCGTGCGCGACCCCCTCGGCGATGTAGACGGAGCGGCGGTCGACGTCGTCGAGCAGGATCGACTCCCAGCGCCCGAAGGTCGGCGACCCGACGCGCACGTCGATCACGTAGTCGAGGACCGCGCCGGAGAAGCACGAGACGTACTTGGCCTGCGACGGCGGGATCTGCGCGAAGTGGATGCCGCGGACGGTGCCGCGCCGTGAGACGGAGGTGTTGCCCTGCCGGAGCGAGAGCGGGTGCCCGACCTTCTCGGCCAGGCGGTCGAAGCGGTAGAACTCGTAGAAGACCCCGCGATCGTCGGGGAACTGGCGCGGAGTCACTTCGTAGACGTCGGGGATGTCGAGCTCTCGGATCTGCACGGTCGCCAGTGTAACGACGGCGTGTCACGGGCCCGCGACGCCTCTCTGCGCCACCCGGCGGCGTACCGGAGCGCCGACCGTCGGCCGACGGACCGCTCGGGCATGATGAGGAGGTGACCTTCCTCCTCACGGGCGCCTCCGGCATGCTCGGCACCGACCTGCGCGCGGCCCTCGGCTCCCGCCCCAGCACCGCCCTCGGCCGCTCCGACCTCGACGTGACCGACCTCGACGCCGTGCGCGCCGCCGTCGCGGGACACGACGCCGTGGTGAACTGCGCCGCGTACACCCGCGTCGACGACGCCGAGACCGACGAGGAGGAGGCGTCCCGCGTCAACGCCGTCGGAGCGCGCAACCTCGCCCTCGCCACCGCAGAGACGGGAGCCGCACTCGTGCAGGTCTCCACCGACTACGTCTTCGACGGCTCCGCGACGACCCCGTACTCGGAGGACCACCCCCGGAATCCGATCTCGGCCTACGGCCGCACGAAGGCCGAGGGCGAGCGCCTGGTGCTCGAGGCCAACCCGGAGCGCGGGTACGTCGTCCGCACGGCCTGGCTCTACGGCGAGCACGGCGGCAACTTCGCTAAGACGATGGTGCGACTGGCGGGCGCGCACGAGACGCTGACCGTGGTCGACGACCAGCACGGCCAGCCCACCTGGACCGCCGACCTCGCCGCGCGCCTGATCGAGCTGGTCGACGCGGAGGCCCCGGCCGGCGTCTACCACGGCACCAGCTCCGGCGAGACGACCTGGCTCGGCTTCGCCCGTGCCGTCTTCGCCAAGGCGGGCCTGGATCCCGAGCGCCTGCGCCCGACCGACAGCGGCTCGTTCGTCCGCCCCGCTCCGCGTCCGGCCTACTCGGTCCTCGGACACGACGGCTGGAGCCGGGCGGGCCTGCCGCCGCTGCGCTCCTGGCAGGACGCGCTCGCCGCCGCACCCCTCGAGGCGGTGACCCCGTGACCACCACTCTCCGCGTCGTCGTCGACCAGATGCTCGCCCGCGTGCCCGGCGGCATCGGCCGCTACACCGAGGAGCTCACCCGCGAGCTGATCGCGACGGCTCCCCGCGACTGCGAGGTGGAGGCCGTCGTCTCCGCCCACCCGCCCGAGAAGGAGGAGGAGCTGCGCCTGCGCCTGCCCGGCCTCGCGCGCATCCACCGGCTGCCGCTCGGGCGCCGCGAGCTCTCGCGCGCCTGGCAGTACGGGATCGCCATCCCGGCCGGCGGCGGCATGATCCACGCCCCGAGCCTCTTCGCCCCGCTGCGCAGCCACGACGGGAGCGAGGGCGAGCAGATCGCCGTCACGATCCACGACACGGTGCCGTGGACGCATCCCGAGACCCTCACCCCGCACGGCGCGAAGTGGCACCGGGCGATGGCGAAGCGCGCCCGCAAGCACGCGGACGCCGTCGTCGTCCCCACCCACGCCGTCGCCCACCAGCTCTCCCAGCTGATGGACTTCGGCGATCGACTGCGCGTGATCGGCGGAGCCGTCGGCTCCGGCCTGGTCGTCCCGGAGGACGCCGACGAGCGCGCCACGGCGCTGGGCCTCCCCCCGGAGTACGTGCTGAGCGTCGGCACGCTGGAGCCGCGCAAGGGCCTGGTCTCGCTGATCGCGGCCTTCGGAGGAGCGTCCGCGCCGGCGATCCCGCTGCTCCTGGTCGGCCCGACCGGCTGGGGCGACCTGGACGTGGCCTCCGTCGCCGACGAGCAGGGCCTCGACGAGACGCGCGTGCGCGCCCTGGGAGTCCTCAGCGACGCCGACCTCGCCGTCGTCCTCTCCCGGGCCACCCTCTTCGTCTACCCGAGCATCGCCGAGGGCTTCGGCCTGCCCGTGCTCGAGGCGATGCACTTCGGAGTGCCGGTGGTGCACTCCGACGACCCCGCGCTGATGGAGGTCGCCGCGGACGCCGGCGTCGCCGTCGAGCGCGTCGACGCGAAGGACTACCCGGACCGCCTCGCCCTCGCCATGAGCAGCGTGCTCGCCGACACCGGTCTGCGCGAGCGGATGTCGGTGGCCGGCCGCGACCGCTCCCGCGCCTTCAGCTGGCGCGACTCCGCGGAGCGCGTCTGGGCGCTGCACTCCGACCTCTGAGGCGTGCGGCACCCGGCCGTCTACGGCGCGGAGTCGCCCGACAGTCCGGCACTCACCAGCGAGTGCACGACGTCGTAGTCCGGGTCCTCCGGGTCGACGGCCGGCGGGACCAGCTCGATCGGATCCACTGGCTGCGACTTCGTCTTGAGCCCCAGCTGCACGAAGTAGCCGAGCATCCCCTGCGGGACGTCCGTCTTGATGACCTGGGACCCGGCGGACGCGACGTCCTGGAACTTGGCGAGGATGTTGCCCGGCTCGAACTGGGCGAGCAGCGCCTCCTGCACCTGCCGCTGGCGCGCCATCCGGTCGTAGTCGCTCGTGGTGTAGCGCGAGCGGGCGTAGGCGAGCGCCTGCTCGCCGTTGAAGTGCCAGTGCCCGGGATCGATCCACTGGTTCACGCCCTGCATCACGCCGTCGGAGTCGGGCAGCCCGCCCAGGGGCAGCGGCTCGTCGGCCACGTAGTCGATGTCGATGCCGCCGAGCGCGTCGATCAGCTGGGCGAAGCCCTCCATGTCGATCAGCGCGTAGTACTGGATCCTCAGGTCGAGGATGCCCTCGACCGCGTCGCGCATCGCCTCGATGCCGGGCTCGCTGCCGTGGTCGACGGCGTCGGGGTAGAGCTCCGGGTGCTTCAGCTCGACCTCGGTGTAGACCGAGTTGAGCTTGCAGACGTCGACGGCGCAGTTGTCGGTGTCGTAGCCGTCGGGGTAGAGCTCGTGCATCGGGCTGGTCTCGGGGAACGGGAAGTCGACGAACTCGCGCGAGACGCCGATGATCGAGGCCTTGCCGCTCGACGCGTCGATGCTGACCACCGAGATGCTGTCGGGGCGCAGACCGTCGCGGTCCTCCCCCGCGTCGCCGCCGAGGAGCATCACGTTGTAGCGGCCGTCGATCGGCTGCTCGATCGCTCCGCCGCCGAAGATCGACGACAGCGTCCCCCGGGTCACGCCGAGCAGGTAGGTGCCGTAGGCGGTGGTGCCGACCGAGACCGCCATCAGCGCGATCGTCGCGAAAGCGAGCACGCCGCGCATCCGCGGGCGCACCCGGACGACGCGGATCAGGCGGAGGGTGTCGAGCGTCAGCACGGCCCAGACCACCCCGTAGACGACGAGCGCGGCCTGGAGCGCGAGCATCGAGAGGTCGAAGGTCGCGAGCGTGTAGAGGCCGGTCGGGAAGACGAAGTAGAGGAGCACCGCGACCAGGAGGGCGACCCAGAGCCCGAGGGTGAAGCCGAGCCCCAGGCGCCCGAGCCGGCGGTTGCCCGCCAGGACCTGAGCGGACCCGGGCACCAGGAGGTTGACGATCAGCAGCCACCACGCCCGCCGCGTCATGAAGGCGCGGGAGGCGACGTCCGGGTGCCGCAGCGGCAGGGCGACGGCCGTCACAGACCCGCCACCAGGGCGTCGTTCTTCGCGGCGACCTGCACCTCGAGGTCGGCGGCGAAGGCGTCGAGCGCTGCGGAGAGGGCGTCGTCCGCGGTCGCGAGGATCTTCACCGCGAGCAGTCCGGCGTTCCGCGCTCCGCCGATGGAGACGGTGGCGACGGGGACGCCCGCGGGCATCTGCACGATCGAGAGGAGGGAGTCGAGCCCGTCGAGTCGGGCGAGCGGGACCGGCACTCCGACGACGGGGAGCGAGGTCACGGCGGCGAGCATGCCGGGGAGGTGGGCGGCTCCGCCCGCCCCGGCGATGACGACCTTCAGGCCGCGGCCGCGGGCCTCGCGGCCGTACGCGATCATCGCCTCCGGGGTGCGGTGCGCGGAGACGACCCGGACCTCGTGCGCCACGCCGAACTCGGCGAGGACGGTGGACGCCGCCTGCATGACGGACCAGTCCGAGTCCGACCCCATCACGACGCCGACGAGCGGCGCGGGCCCGTTCACGAGCGCGTCCGCGCTCACGAGAGGGCTCCGGCAGGGGTCGGGGAGGTCGGCAGGCTCGTCACGGCGACCATCGTACGGGTCAGTCCGTGAGAACGGCCGCCGCCGCGCGAGCCTCGTAGACCACGAGGTCGAGGTCGTCGCCGGTGGCGTTCACGTGCCCGACCTTGCGGCCCGGTCGCGGCTCCTTGCCGTAGTTGTGCACCTTCACACCCGGGTGATCGGCGAGCACCCGCGGATAGCGGTCGGTCAGCGACTCCCCCACCGGGCCGCCGAGCACGTTGACCATCACGGTCCACGGATCGCGGCAGCCCGTCGCGCCGAGCGGCAGGTCGAGGACCGCGCGCAGGTGCTGCTCGAACTGCGACGTGGTCGATCCGTCCATCGTCCAGTGGCCGCTGTTGTGCGGGCGCATGGCCAGCTCGTTGACCAGGATCCGGTCGTCCGTCGTCTCGAACAGCTCGACGGCCAGGACGCCGGTGACCCCGAGGCTGTCGGCGATCGTCTGCGCGATCTCGGCCGCGGCTGATGCGAGCCGGCCGGCGGACGCGGGGGCCGGAGCGATCACCTCGGCGCAGACGCCGTCGCGCTGCACCGACTCCACCACCGGCCAGAGGATGCTCTCGCCGGAGGGACGCCGGGCGACGAGCTGCGCGAGCTCGCGGCGGAAGCCCACCAGCTCCTCGACCAGGAGCGAGCCGCCCCGGCCGTCCTCGGCGAGGGCGGTGAACCAGTCGTCCGCCTCGTGGGCGCCGCGCACCACGCGAACGCCCTTGCCGTCGTAGCCGCCGCGCGCGGTCTTCACCACGGCGCTGCCGCCGTGCTCGGCCAGGAACGCCCCCAGCTCCTCGGCGGAGGAGACCTCGGCCCACTCGGGCACGGGCACGCCGAGCTCGGTCAGGCGGCGCCGCATCATCAGCTTGTCCTGGGCGAACAGCAGGGCGTCGGGGCCGGGGTGCACGGCGACGCCGCGGGCGACGAGCTCGCGGAGGATCGGCTGGGGAACGTGCTCGTGGTCGAACGTCACCACGTCCACGGTCTCGGCGAAGGCGAGCACGGTGGCCTCGTCGCGGTGGTCGCCGACCCGTGTCGCGGCGAGCCCCGCCGGGGCGCCCTCGCTCTCGGCGAGCACGGCGATCTCGATGCCGAGCTCCACCGCCGCGGGGATCATCATCCGAGCGAGCTGGCCGCCCCCGATCACGCCGACGCGCATGGCGCTCCTCCGTCTCCGCCCGCTGGCGCGGGGCGGCTCCATGCTACCGAGGCCCGGCGCGCTCACGCGGGCGGCGGCCACTCCTGCTCGAGAGCGGGAGCCGCGCCGATCGCCTCCCGCAGCAGGTCGGCCGTGAGCTCCGGATCCGGCAGGTCCCGCAGCACGAACACCTCGGCTCCCGCCTGCAGGATCCGGACGTCGCCGCACCGGGCGAGGCGCTGGCCGAGGGAGCGCTCGACCGCGACCTCCATCCTCCGATCGAAGACCACCTCGGCCCGCCGGATCGACGCCACGCCCCGGCGCGCGCTGAGGCCGGAGGCGGTGACGCGGTAACGCACGCTCGCCCAGCCCGCGATCCCGGGAGCGCAGAGGAGAAGCACCAGAAGTGCGGTGCCGAGCCCGATGATCCAGCGCTGCAGGGCGAGCTCGAACTGCGCGGCGAAGTAGAAGCCCGTCCAGGTGAGCAGGAGGAGGCCGACGACCGGTGCGACCGCCCGGCGGGCGCGCGGGGTCAGCCGCGCCAGCTCGCGGTCGGCGGGGTCGGTCCTGGCCATCAGGAGCGCAGGTGCGTGACGTCGCCGGCCGGGAACGAGCGCAGCGCACCGCCCTGCTCGAGCAGGAGCGAGCCGTCCGGGGCGAGTGCGGCGGCGGTCCCCTCCTCCTGCGTGCCGTCGGGCAGCTCGAGCCGGACGCGCGTTCCGAGGGTGCCGCAGGAGGCGCGGACGGCGGCGGCCGCTCCGGAGGCCTCGGGGTCGCCCTGGGCGAGCAGCGGAGCCAGCAGGCCCTGGAACCCGGTCAGGAACGCGGCGAGCACCTCGTCGGCGCTCGTCGTCCGCGCTCCGGCGAGGGCGAGCGAGGTGGCGGTCGGGACCGGCAGCTCCGCCTCCGTCAGCAGCAGGTTCACGCCGGTGCCGACGACGACCCGTCCGTCCGGCAGTCGCTCGGCGAGGATCCCCGCGACCTTCCGGCCGTCGATCAGGACGTCGTTGGGCCACTTGACGGCGACGTCCCCGTCGACGAGGGGTGCGAGGGCCCGGGCGAGAGCGGCGCCGGCCACGAGCGGCAGCCAGCCGGAGGCCTCGGCGCCGAGGGCGGAGGCGTCGACCAGAGTCGAGGCCGCGAGCGTGCGGCCCGCGGGCGCCTGCCAGACGCGCCCCAGCCGGCCGCGCCCGGCTCGCTGGTCGCCGGTGGCGACGACGGAGAGGTGCGGCCACGCGGCGGGGTCGGCGGCCGCCCGCTCGCGGAGCTCGTCGTTCGTCGACCCCGCCGACTCGAGCGCGAGGACGCGGGGGGAGACGGCGGAGGAGAGCGGGAGGAGCATGCCGCCACGGTAGCGGCGGCTCCCGCGAGGCCGCTCCGAGCGCCGCGCGCGACGGCCCGCCCTTGTCCGGATCCTCCCGTCGGGAGCGGCCCTCCCTGTGCGAGTGCGACAAGAGGAGGCGTCCGCCCCGCCGGTAGGGTGAGCGGGTGACCGCGAACACCGAACGTCCCGCGCCCGATCTGTACACGACCGCGGGGAAGATCGCGGACCTCAGGAACCGCTACCACGAGGCCGTCACGGCCAGTGGCGAGGCGGCGATCGAGAAGCAGCACGCCAAGGGCAAGATGACCGCACGGGAGCGGATCGACACCCTCCTCGACCCGGGCTCGTTCGTCGAGCTGGACGAGTTCGTGCGCCACCGCACCCACGCCTTCGGCATGGAGAAGAAGCGCCCCTACGGCGACGCCGTCGTCACCGGGACCGGCACCATCCACGGCCGCCAGGTCGCCGTGTACTCGCAGGACTTCACGATCTTCGGCGGCTCGCTCGGCGAGGTGGCCGGCGAGAAGATCATCAAGGTGATGGACCTCGCCCTGAAGACCGGCGTCCCGATCATCGGCATCCTCGACTCCGGCGGAGCACGGATCCAGGAGGGCGTGGTCGCCCTCGGCAAGTACGGCGAGATCTTCCGCCGCAACACCGCGGCGAGCGGCGTGATCCCCCAGATCTCGATCATCTGCGGCCCTGCCGCGGGAGGCGCGGTCTACTCCCCCGCCCTGACCGACTTCGTGATCATGGTCGACAAGACCAGCCAGATGTTCGTCACCGGGCCCGACGTGATCAAGACCGTCACCGGCGAGGACGTCGGCATGGAGGAGCTCGGCGGCGCGCTGACCCACAACAAGATCTCGGGCGTCTCGCACTACCTCGCGAGCGACGAGAACGACGCGCTCGACTACGCGCGGACGCTCCTCTCCTTCCTCCCGGACAACAACCTGTCGCCTGTCCCCGTCTTCGAGACCGAGGTCGACCTCGAGACGACCGACGCGGACCGCTTCCTCGACACGGTCATCCCGGACAGCCCGAACCAGCCGTACGACATGCGCGCCGTCATCGAGCACATCGTCGACGAGGGCGACTTCCTCGAGGTGCAGCCGCTGTTCGCGCCGAACATCGTGATCGGCTTCGGCCGCGTCGAGGGCCGCTCCGTCGGCATCATCGCGAACCAGCCGAGCGCCATGGCGGGCACGCTGAACATCGAGGCGGGCGAGAAGGCGTCCCGCTTCGTCCGCTTCTGCGACGCGTTCTCGCTGCCGATCCTGACCCTGGTCGACGTCCCGGGCTACCTGCCCGGCACCGACCAGGAGTGGACCGGCGTCATCCGCCGCGGCGCGAAGCTGCTCTACGCCTACGCCGAGGCGACCGTGCCGCTGGTCACGGTCATCCTGCGCAAGGCGTACGGCGGCGCGTACATCGTGATGGGGTCCAAGCAGCTGGGAGCCGACATCAACCTCGCGTGGCCGACCGCCGAGATCGCCGTCATGGGCGGCCAGGGCGCGGTGAACATCCTCTACCGCAACGAGATCCGCAAGGCGGAGGAGGCCGGCGAGGACGTCGCAGCTGTCCGGACGCGCCTGGCGAACGAGTACACCTACAACGTCGCGAGCCCGTTCCTCGCGGCCGAGCGCGGCGAGCTCGACGGCGTGATCGAGCCCTCGGCGACGCGTGTCTCCGTCATCAAGGCGCTGCGTGCGCTGCGCACCAAGCGCGCCAACCTGCCCGCGAAGAAGCACGGCAACATCCCGCTCTGACCCGGCTCGCTCGGACGCCGCGGCAGGAGACGGGAGACCGTCCGTGCCGCGGCGTTCCGCTGCGCCCACCTCCTCACGGGGCGGAGGGGCGGAACGATCAGTCGGAGGAGCCGGGGCCGGTCCGTCGGGCAGCGGACTCCGCGGGAGCATCGGGCCGCACGACGGGAGCGGCCGGCTCCGCGGCCGGAGCACCCGGCTCCCCTGTCGCGGAATCGGGCTCCGCTTCCCGGGCATCCGCCCTCGCAGCCGGAGCACCCGCCTTCACCGCAGGACCACCCGCCTTCACCCCAGGACCGTCCGGCTCGGCAGTCGGAGCACCCGCCTTCGCCGCAGGAGCGCCTGCCCTGGCGGCCGGAGCATCCGGCTTCGCCGCGGACGCCTCGGACGGCTTCTCCTCCGGCTTCGCCCCGACCACCCGCGCGAACGCCAGCGCCTGCGCGGCGGAGAGGTCGGGCAGATAGGCGCGACCCAGCGCGGCTCCGATCCGGGGCAGCTGCAGCGCGTCGGGGTAGGTCATCCAGAGGCCCGCGTAGCGCGGGTGGAACTTGGCCTTGAAGCGGAACAGCGACGTGAAGCCGTAGGCCGGCTCGAGCGTCCGCGAGAGGAACTCGAGCAGGCGCGAGAGGACCGTCGGCTCCGGAGGCTCCTCCCCCTCCTCGACCGGTGCGGTGGCGAGCGGTGCGCCCGAGAGCGAGAGGAACTCGGCGCCCTCCTCCTTGACGCGCAGCGCCGCGGAGGCGATGAGGAACTCCATGATGCCGGGCATCGAGTCGTCGGAGCGGCGCATGAAGTCGAGGGTCCAGCCGACCACGCGCCCCTCCCGGTGCACGGGCAGCCAGCTCGTCACCCCCTGCAGCACGCCGTCCGGTCCGACCGCGAGCAGGAGGGCGACGTCGGGATCGCGGACCTCGTCGATCCCACCGAGGGTGAAGCCCATCTCGGGCAGCGCCTTCTCGGCGACCCAGCGCTCCGACAGGTCGACGATCTGGTTGGCCATGCCGAGGGAGAGCTCGGGCCAGCTGGTCCACTGCGCCTCGATGCCCAGCTTGATGCCGCGCGTGAGCGGGTAGCGCACCTTCTGCCACCGCTTGCCGGTGAGCTCGAAGGAGGAGAGCTCGATGATCGTCTCCTCGCCGACCGAGAGGCGCGACCAGCCGAGCCGGTCGAAGACGGGGAGCAGCTCGTCGTGGATGCTGTAGAACACGGGCGTCCAGCTGCGCTCGTCGCAGAACCGCACGAACTCGGCCACGACATCCTTCCGCCGCTCGGGAGCGCAGGCGGGGTCGGAGAGAGTGATCGCCACGCCGCCGATCACCCGGTAGGCGACTCCGCCGGTCCCGTCGGCCGAGATCCAGTGCGCGTTGCCCTCCCAGGTCCCCTGGTGGCCGAGGCTGCCGGCGCCGTGCAGGGACAGGAGCACGCGGTACCGCGCCTCGTCGCCGCGGTTCCGCTGCACGTCGGTGGCCCGGAGCAGAGCGACCACCGCCACGACGACCACGAGCCAGAACACCGGGCCGACCCACTCGAAGACGATCCGCGCAACGGGCTCCCGCGGCACGGCGAGCAGTCCGGCGCCGCCGAGGAAGCTCACCGGGACGAAGCGCAGCAGCCCGTCCAGGAGGAGCCTCCCGAGGCCCAGGAGCGGCTCGAAGCTCGTGCGCACGCCGGCCGAGAGCGCCAGATAGCCGCCGAGGGACACGACGAAGGCGATGGCGACGACCCGCGTCCAGAGCCTCGCAGCGGCACGGGGCGCGCGGATGCGGAAGTGCCTCCTCCCGATCACGAGCATCGCCACGACGGCCAGCGGCACCAGCACCGTCGTCGCCACCCAGAGCAGGTACTCGGCGTAGTACAGGAACTCGGGGTGACGGGCGGCGCGCTGGAGGGAGAAGACCTCCAGGATCGCGATCGCGATGTTCACCCCGACCGCCAGCAGCAGGCCCAGGCGGCGCCCGGAGCGCAGGCCGTAGGCGGCGACGAGCAGGAGGAGGAGCGGGACGAACGTCAGCAGGATCGGCCCGGGGGCGACCAGGCTCAGCTTCACGTGGTGCGCGCAGTGCCGGAGGGCGCGGCTGCACGGGTCCTCGAGGTCCGTCGTCCCCGTGAAGGCGCTCTGCAGCAGTCGGCCGAGGAACGAGAACGGACCGTAACCCGAGTCCGAGAGGACGGCGACGAGCGGACCGATCGCGGTGACGACGACGACCGCCGCCAGCAGCCCCCGGGACTCGCGGTGCGAGCTCGGCGCCGGACGCTGCGGACGCAGCCCCGCCGCTCCCCGCGCGAGCACCGCGCCGAGCACGAGCCCCGCGCCGCCCGCGAGGAGCCGGTACGCGTCGGCGGAGTCGCCCGCGTAGAGAACGAACATCAGCACGACGGCGAAGACGGTCACCCGGAGCCGGCGACGCCACAGAGCGCCCATGAAGGCGGTCGAGGCGATGAGGGCGCCGACCGCGCCGATCAGCGGGTCGAAGGTGTGGTCGCTGACGGTGTCGCCCGCCCACCACTCCCCGACGAGAGCGCCGATCGACTGCACGGAGGACCCGACGACGATCCCGACGGCGCCGGTCACGAGGAAGGCGAGGAGGGTGCGGGCCGAGCCGAGGCGGCGCTCCGCGGCGAGGAGCATCGGGAGCACCAGCACGACGTCCAGGAGCAGCTGCAGCGGGTCCGCCGCGATCAGGAGGGCGGTCACCGCCGTCCACGGACGGCCGTCGAAGGTCGTCATCGGGCCCGCCGCCCACCAGGCCGTCGTCTCGGCTCCCGCGGGGGCGACGAGCGTCCCCGTGATCGCGCTCGCGGCCAGGAGGACCAGGACGACCGAGACGGCCGCAGGCGACCTCCGGACCAGCAGACGCAGGGGGCGCAGCGCCGCGGCACCGCTCCTCGGGAACCACGTCGGCATGCGGGGACGCTCCTGTTCGCAACGGACGGACGACGCTCCGGCGGCATCCGGCGTCAGCATAGCCATGCCCCGCCGACCGGCGCCGTGAACGGCATGCGATAGCGTCACGGGATGACCGCCTCCGACTCCGCACCCGCCGTCGTCATCTCCACCCCCGGCCTCGACGCCGCCGAGATCGCCGCCGTCACGGCCGTCGTCACCGCACTGACCTCTCGCACCGAGGCCGAGCCGGAGACCCCGCAGGAGCTCAGCGGGGGCTGGAACGACCGCGCCGCGGCGGTCCGCGGGCCGCTGCGGCCGGCACCGGGAGCGTGGCGCTCCTTCTCCGGCTGAGCGGACTCGCAGACGCAGCCCGTCGGGGAACGAGCGATCCGCGACGCGGAACGTGAAATTTGTCCCCCGATTAGTCCCCTAAAGTGCTGACTATGCGCCTCCTGGCGGAGCGAGCACACTAGTGGACGTACGGTGCTCCTCCTTCGGAAGGGGCACCGCCAATCACTCGCCGACCAGGGTAAGCAGGCGGGTGTGTTGGGGGCGAGTGAGGGTAATATTCGGGTTGTTACCCTCACTCGGGGTTTAACGGCGGGCCGGGCCCCCTCTTCGGAGGAGTGGACGGCCCGCCGCACTCCGTTAACGGGCTCTTCTCATCCCGTGCCGTGCGCTCGACGGGCACTGCTCACGACGGCTCTGCTCACGCTCGTGCCGCGCCGACGATCGGTCCGCTCCGAGAGTTCGGGCGCGCCGAGACCTGAGCCGTGCTGAGAGCCGGAGCGTCCCGCCCGCGGCACCGATCCGACATCCGCACGCCCTCCGGGCCGGGTCGCCACCGGTCACTGCGCATGGGGACGGCCGCGCCGTCCCGAGCGCGCTCCGCCGCTCAGACGTCCCGTCCGCCGACGCCGTCGCGCCGGATCTCGACCCAGGCGTCGACCTCGTCCCCCGCGTCGTCGGAGCCGAGGGCGCCCGCGCTGCCGTCGCCGGCCGTCCGCAGGCCCACGACCGTGACGGCTGACGCCGAGTCGGCCGACGCGGTGCGCACCACCACGCGGTCGACCTCCTCGCGGATCCCGCTCAGAGCCTGGGCGAGCTCCCCCAGCACCCGTCGGCTCTCGCCCTCGGAGGTGCGGTCGAGGCCGCCGTCGTCGAGCACCGAGACGGTCACCCCCCGCCGCCGCGCGTCGAGCACGAGACGCCGCACCTCGTCGTCCAGCAGCCGCCGGCCGCGGATCTCGTCGCGCACGGCCGCCTCGAGCAGCCGGCACTCGCGCCGCTCCTCGTCGGTGAGGCCCGGTCCCGGCTCGGCGATGCGCAGCAGCATGTCGGCGGCGAGGGCGCGGGTCTGCTCCAGCCGGACCTCGCGCTCCGTGAGGTGCGCCTCCTCCGCGGCCCGCCACGACGCGGCCGCGCGCTCGGCCGCCTCGAGCACGCGCGCCTCGGAGCCCGCGCGCCCGAGCTCGACGATGAGCAGCTGCGCGATCGCGACCCAGGCGATCCCCCCGACGACGCCGAGAGTGGCCAGCGCGGCCGGGCCGGCCCAGAACACGGTGTGCACGATCAGGAAGCCGACGCCGACCCAGGCGCAGGCCGCGCGCCGGCGGGCGCACACGATCGTCATGAGGGTGCCGACCGCGGCGATGTACCAGGTGGAGTAGCCGTTGGAGGCACCCGGATCGAGCGAGGGCGCGACCAGCAGCGGCAGAGCGACGGCGACCGCGGTCATCCCGACCGCGACGGGCAGGGCGAGCCGGGTCGTCGCTCCCGGCCAGAGGGCGACGACGGTCGCCGCGACGTACAGCGCGACCGCGACGAGGTCGGCCGGCGTGGCCGGGGAGATGCGGAAGGAGAAGAAGGCGAGCACCACGTGGTACAGCGAGAAGCCGGCGCCGAGCGCCTGGAGCAGGGGGCGCGGGTAGGCGATCACGGCCCTCCTCCCGCGTCCGCCCGCCAGGAGAGGACGACACGGGTGCCCTCGCCCGGAGTCGAGTCGACCCGCGCCGATCCCCGCGCGTTGTGCACCCGCTCGAGGATGGAGAGCCGGATGCCCAGCCGCTCGCGCGGGACGTCGGCGAGCCGGAAGCCGCGGCCGTCGTCCTCCACCACGACCTCCACCGCGCCGTCGCCCAGCAGCCCGTGCACGGCGCGGTGGACGCTGCCGCTCGGACCCGCGTGCTGAACGCTGTTGGCGAGCGCCTGCCAGACCGCGCCGAGCAGCGCCTCGGCCACCGGGCGCGGCAGCGTCGTCGCGCGCGGATCCACTCCGTCGGCCGTCGCGACTGCGATCTCGGTCCCGAAGGTGGACGCCGCGTGGGCGAGCTGGCGTTGCAGGAGCTCGAGCGGGACCAGCCCCTCGGGCGGCTCCGGCTCGTGGTCGGGCAGCAGCACGGCGAGGGTGCGCTGCGCCATCGAGGAGACCAGCGCACGCTCGGCCGGCGACTCGGCGGAGGCGGCGGAGAGCAGCGTCGCGAGCACGTTGTCGTGCACCAGGGCGTCGACCTCGACCCGCTCCACCTCGCCGGCGTGCTGGCGCATCGCCGCCTCGTACTGCTCCATGGCCGTCGTCTGCGCGCGATCGATCTGGTCGGCCGACTGCCGGAGCACGGTGATCAGCACCAGCATCACGAAGCCGACGATGCCCACGTAGGCGGCGTCGAGGATCGCGCGGGTCGGCTCCGCCCCGCCGCCGGAGGGGAGGACGCGCAGCAGCCCGAACAGCACGGTCGTCACCGACACGTACGCGATCGCGATCCGGAGGGGAGCCGCGATCGTGCAGAAGGCGGTGCCGATGGTCAGCAGATACCAGATCCACGGGGTCTCGCGGTCCGCGCCCCCGGTGGCGACGGCGGCCGGCCAGGTCAGGAGGGCGACGAGGACGCCGACCGCGACCAGGAAGGCCGTGATCCGCGTGCCCCGCCGCAGCACGGCGGTGACCACGGCGGCGGTGAGCGATCCGAAGACCAGCACCAGCACCGGCCAGGCCACCTCGGGGCGCAGCAGGGGCAGCTGGGCGAGGATCGGCGGGACGGTCTGCACACCGAAGCCGAAGCCGAAGAACGACACGACCGTGCTGATGATCCGGTCGATCCGCTCGCGCCCGGCGTTGCGGCGGGCGATCGGCGCCTCAGCGCCCGCCATCGCCGTCGTCCGGGTCGATGCCCGGCAGGATGCCGTCCTCCACCGCGCGCCTCAGCAGATCGACCTTCGTCGGGGCGGGACGGCCGATCTCGACGTACTTGTCGCGGATCCGGTCGAGGTACTCCTTCGCCGTCGACACCGAGATCTGCAGCCGATCGGCCACCAGCTTCAGCGGCAGCCCCGAGGCGTAGAGGTGCAGGACGTCGCGCTCGCGACGGCCGAGCACGGCCCGCGCGAAGTCGTCGTCGGCGTCGATGGCCGAGGCCCACTCCAGATTGTTGAGCACCTCGCCGCGGGCGACCGTGCGGATGGCGGCGACGACCGTCGACATGGGCGAGGACTTCGGGATGACGCCGGCCGCTCCCGCGGCGAGCGCCTCCCGCACGGCCACGACGCGGTCCGCGATGCTGTGGACGAGGACGGCGGAGCCGCGCACCTGCCCCCACTTGACGTTGCTGGTGATGCTCGAGCCGTCGTTCAGGGACAGGTCGAGGACGAGCACCTCGATCTCGGCGCCGCCGATCGTGCTCTCGAGGGCCTGGACGGTCTCGGCGGCGGCGACCACCTGCATTCCCGCGCTCTCGACGGCGGCGGCCACGCCCAGGCGCACCGACTCGTGGTCGTCCACGATCGCCACGCGCACGCGCGGGGCCTCGGCTGCGTCGACGTGGGGCTTCATCCCGCCCATGGTACGCAGACGCGGGCCCGCGGTCAGTCCTCTCGGCGGACCAGTCGCGCAACGGCCTCCACGTGGGAGGTGTGCGGGAAGAGGTCGAAGCCCTCGAGGCGCTCCAGCTCGTAGCCCGCCCCGGTCAGGGCGCCCACGTCGCGGGCGAGCGCGACCGGGTCGCAGGCGACGTAGACGAGCTGCGCCGGCCGCAGCTCCGCCAGAGCGTCGGTGACCGCTCGGCCGGCGCCCGAGCGCGGCGGGTCGAGGACCACGGTCGCCGCGCGCCACCGCGCCCGCTCGCGCGCATCGGCCTGGGCGACGACGTCGCGGAGGTAGCGGTCGACGCGGGCGGTCACCGCGCGGGCGCCGACCTGGTCGGCCAGGTTCTCGAGCGCGTGCTCGGTGGCGCGGGAGTCGCTCTCGACGCTTGTCACGCGCACTCCGGCGCCGAGGCGGTCGGCCAGCGCCGCGGCGAGCAGGCCCACCCCGCCGTAGAGGTCGTGGTTGGCGGCCGACGGGTCCGCCGCATCCGCGTCGACGGCGGCCTGCACGGCCTCGAAGAGCGCGGCGGCGGCTCCGCGGTGCACCTGCCAGAAGCCGGTGCGGTCGACCCGGAAGGTGCGGTCGGCGACGAACTCGCTCACCACCGTGCGGTCGCGGCGGGCGCGCTTGTCGGAGGGGTCGTGCACGAGCACCGCGGCCCCCTCGGACCCGGCCGCGTCGACGAGGTCGACCACCGAGCCGGGAGCGAGGCGCTCGCCGAGCGGTGCGGCCAGGGAGGAGTCGGCGGTCGCGAGGGGCAGCGACTCCACGGTGACGACGTGGTGGCTGCGTGCCGCGTAGGGGCCGACCCGTCCGTCGTCGTCGACGTGGAGGCGGTTCCGCGTGCGCCAGCCGAGGCCGCCGGACGCGTCGTCCCCGCCGATCGGCGAGACCTCCACCTCGACCTCGCGACGGGCGAAGCGGGAGAAGGAGTCGACGAGCACGAGGCGCTTCAGCTCGCGCTGGTAGGCCAGGTCGGCGTGGCCGAGCTCGGCGCCGCCGACGCGCTCCCCCGGGCGGCGGTCGAGGGCGGCCTCGGGCCAGACGTGCTCCACCCGGTGCTCGGACGCCTCGAGCACCTCGAGCGCCTCGGCACGCCAGAAGCTGTCGTGCCGGACCTCGCTGATCCGCGCCCGCACGCGCTCGCCGGGGAGGACGTCCGGGACGAAGACGACGCGGCCCTCGTGCCGGGCGACGAACACGCCGCCGTGGGCGACGTTGCTAATGTCGAGCTCGATCTCGGTCCCGAGTGCGTCGTCGGCCCCGTCGGGGCGGGCGGATGCTCGGGACGGGGTCTGTGCCATCCGTCGAGCATCCCACAGCGTGGGCCCGGCCGCAGGGAGCCCTCGTGCGCCTCTACCTCGCCTCCACCTCCCCCGCGCGCCTCGCGCTGCTGCGGGCCTCCGGGATCGAGCCCGTCGTCGTCCCCTCCGAGGTGGACGAGCCCGCGGCCGTCGCCCGGGCCGAGCAGGAGCGGGGCGCGGCGCTGGACGCGGACGCCACCGTCTCGCTGCTCGCCCGCGCCAAGGCGCACGCCGTCCTGCGCCCGGACATCGACGGTCTGGTGCTCGGCGGCGACTCCGCGTTCGTCCTCGACGGGGTCGTCCACGGCAAGCCGCACGAGCCGGAGCGGGCCCGGGAGCGCTGGCGCGCCCAGCGCGGTCGCACCGGCCGCCTCCACTCCGGCCACTGGCTCGTCGACCACCGCGGCGGGAGGATCGTCGCCGAGGCCGGAGCGGTCACCTCCGCCGCCGTCACGTTCGCCGACGACATCGACGACGCCGAGATCGACGCCTACGTCGCCACCGGCGAGCCCCTCGAGGTGGCCGGCGCCTTCACCATCGACGGCCGCGGCGCCGGCTTCATCACCGCGATCGAGGGCGACCCCTCGACGGTGATCGGGATGTCGGTGCCGACCCTCCGCACTCTGGTGCGGAGCCTCGGCGTCGACTGGACCGCGCTCTGGAACCGCTGAGGCCCGTCCCGCCCTTGTGAGGAACCGACGAAGGCCCTCCGCTTCTTTGTGGTGAGCCGCGCCGGGCCGGGCGGAGCCGCCCCCTAGGGTTGGGGACCATGCCGAAGATTACGAAGGTGCTCGTCGCCAACCGGGGCGAGATCGCCGTCCGAGTCATCCGCGCCGCCCGCGACAGCGGGATCGCCTCCGTGGCCGTCTACGCCGACCAGGACCGCGACGCCGTGCACAGCCGCCTCGCCGACGAGGCCTACGCCCTCGGCGGGACGACCAGCGCCGAGACCTACCTCGTCATCGACAAGCTGCTCTCGGTGGCGCGCCGCTCCGGTGCCGACGCCGTGCACCCCGGCTACGGCTTCCTCGCCGAGAACGCCGACTTCGCCCGCGCCGTCATCGACGCCGGCCTGATCTGGATCGGCCCCGGCCCCGAGGCCATCGAGCGCCTCGGCGACAAGGTCTCGGCCCGCCACGTCGCCGAGAAGGTCGGCGCGCCGCTCGCCCCGGGAACCCTCAACCCCGTCTCCGGCGCCGCCGAGGTGCTCGAGTTCGTGGACCAGTACGGCCTCCCCGTCGCGATCAAGGCGGCCTTCGGCGGCGGCGGTCGCGGCCTCAAGGTCGCCCGCGAGCGCGACGAGGTCGAGGAGCTGTTCGCCTCGGCCACGCGCGAGGCCGTCGCCGCCTTCGGCCGCGGCGAGTGCTTCGTCGAGAAGTACCTCGACCAGCCGCGCCACGTCGAGACCCAGTGCCTGGCCGACGCGCACGGCAACGTCGTCGTGGTCTCCACCCGCGACTGCTCCCTCCAGCGCCGCCACCAGAAGCTCGTCGAGGAGGCGCCCGCGCCGTTCCTGACGGATGCGCAGAACACCGAGCTCTACCGCGCCTCGAAGGCGATCCTGCAGGAGGTCGGCTACCTCGGCGCCGGGACCTGCGAGTTCCTGATCGGCAAGGACGGCACGGTGTCCTTCCTCGAGGTGAACACCCGCCTCCAGGTCGAGCACCCCGTGTCGGAGGAGATCACCGGCATCGACCTCGTGCGCGAGCAGTTCCGCCTCGCCGAGGGCGGCGTGCTCGACTACGACGACCCGGCGCCCCGCGGCCACTCCTTCGAGTTCCGCATCAACGGCGAGGACGCGGGCCGCGGCTTCCTCCCCGCTCCGGGCCCGGTGCACGTCTTCAAGGCCCCCGGCGGACCCGGCGTCCGCGTCGACTCCGGCGTCGTCGCCGGCGACGTGATCTCCGGCTCCTTCGACTCGCTCCTCGCGAAGCTGATCGTCACCGGCGACAGCCGCGAGCAGGCGCTGGAGCGCTCGCGCCGCGCCCTCGCCGAGTTCGAGGTCACCGGACTGCCGACCGTCCTCCCCTTCCACCGCGCGATCGTCGAGGACCCGGCCTTCGCCCCCGAGGGCGGCGCGCCCTTCACGATCTACACCCGCTGGATCGAGACCGAGTTCGAGAACACGATCCCGGCCTGGAGCGGCGAGCCCGGAGCGACCGACGAGCCGGCGGCCCGCCGGAACGTGGTCGTCGAGGTCGACGGGCGCCGCGTCGAGGTCACTCTCCCCGGCGACCTGGTCGGCTCGGGACCCGCCCGCGGGGCCGCTGCCGCCTCCCCGAAGCGCCGCGGCTCCTCCTCCGTCAGCACCGTCACGGGCGACTCCGTCGCCTCGCCCATGCAGGCCACCATCGTCAAGGTCGCCGTCGCCGAGGGCGACACGGTCGTCACCGGCGACCTGGTCGTCGTCCTCGAGGCGATGAAGATGGAGCAGCCGCTCACCGCCCACAAGGACGGCGTCGTGAAGGGCCTCGACGCGACGGCCGGAGCGACCGTCCCCGCGGGACACGTGCTCCTCCAGATCGTCTGAGCCCGTTCCGGGCCGCTCCCCGCGCGGCCCGGCGCGGTCGGCTCCTCGACGTGAGGGGTACCGCCGAGCGGGTCGTGTCGCGCTGCCGTCAATCGCTTCGCACGCGATTCCCGGTCGTGCGCTCTGCCGATGAAGGGCCGCACCCCGCGCGGCCCGGCGGAGTGGCGCGTCAGGTGACGATGTGCATGGCGCGCGCGGCGTCCGAGATCGAGCCGGTGAGGCTCGGGTAGACGGTGAAGGCCCGCGCGACCTGGTCGACGGTCAGGCGGTGCTCCACGGCGAGGGCGAGCGGGAAGATCAGCTCGCTCGCCTTCGGAGCGACGATGACGCCTCCGATGACGGTGCCGGAGCCGGTGCGCGCGAACAGCTTGACGAAGCCGTCGCGGATGCCCATCATCTTCGCCCGCGGGTTCGCGGCGAGCGGGAGCTTGTAGATCTCGCCCTGCGCGATGCCCTCCTCGATCTCGCGCTGGCTCCACCCGACGGTCGCGATCTCGGGCTGCGTGAAGATGTTCGCCGCGACGTTGCGCACCTCGGTCGGGTTCACGGCGTCGCCCATGGCGTGGAACACGCCGGTGCGGCCCTGCATGGCGGCGACGGAGGCGAGCGGGAGGAACGTGGTGCAGTCCCCGGCCGCGTAGATCGAGGGGACGCTGGTGCGGGCGACGCGGTTGACGCGGATGTGCCCCGACTCCGTCAGCTGCACCCCCGCGTCCTCGAGGCCGATGCCCGCCGTGTTCGGCACGGAGCCGACGGCCATCAGGCAGTGCGAGCCCTCGACGACACGTCCGTCCGAGAGCACGGCCTGCACGCCCTTCTCGGTCCGCTCGACGCGGTCGGCGCGCGACTTCGAGAGCACGACCATGCCGTTGCGCTTGAAGACGTTCTCGATCACGGCGGCCGCGTCGGCGTCCTCGCCGGGCAGCACCTGGTCGCGGGAGGAGATGAGGGTCACGCGGGCGCCGAGCGCACGGTAGGCGGAGGCGAACTCCGCGCCGGTCACGCCGGAGCCCACCACGATCAGGTGCTCGGGGACGGACTTGAGGTTGTAGAGCTGGGTCCAGCTGAGGATGCGCTCGCCGTCGGGAGCCGCGGTCGGGAGCACGCGCGGGCTGGCGCCCACCGAGACCACGATCGTGTCCGCCTCGATGCGGTCGAAGTCCATGCCCTCGCCGCCGGCCGCCGTGGCGACGATCAAGGCGTTCGAGCCGTCCAGGCGCCCGTCCCCCTGGACGATGCGCACGCCGTGGTGCACCAGGTTCGCGCGCATGTCCTCGGACTGCTGGCGCGCGAGCCCGAGCAGGCGCTTGTTCACCGTCGCCAGGTTGACCGCCACGTCCGGGCGCACCGGCTTGTTCTGCTCCGAGCGGGTGAAGAACTGCACGCCCAGGTCGGCGGCCTCGCCGATGGCGTTGGTGGCCTCCGCCGTCGCGATGAGCGACTTCGACGGGACGACGTCGGTGATGACGGCCGAGCCGCCCACTCCGACCCGCTCGACCAGGGTGACCTCAGCGCCGAGCTGCGCTCCCGCGATGGCGGCTTCGTAGCCGCCCGGCCCCCCTCCGAGTACAGCGATCCTCTGCGCGCGCTCGAACTCGTAAGCCATGCTTCCCATTGTCCTCTCTCACTGAGTGTTCGCCCAATCGCGGGGTGTCGGATCAGCCGCGGGAGTCGCCCTCCGCCGCCGCGCAGCCCGTCGGTAGGGTGGGAGGATGTCCGACCAGACCCTGCACCCGCTCGACGCCCCCGACGCCGATCCCTTCGAGATCGCGGCCCGCGCGGCCGCTCAGATCGCCGAGGCGACAGGGGTCGAGAAGCACGACATCGCCCTCACCCTCGGCAGCGGCTGGGGCAAGGCCGCCGACGCGATCGGCGAGACGACCGCGACGGTGGAGGCCACCGAGATCCTCGGCTTCTCCAAGCCGGCCGTGCACGGGCACGGCGGCACCCTGCGCTCCGTCCTGCTCCCCACCGGCAGGCGCGCGCTGATCATCGGCGCCCGCACCCACTACTACGAGGGCTACGGCGTGCGCCGAGTCGCGCACAGCGTCCGCACCGCCGCCGCGACGGGCGCGACGGTGATGATCCTCACCAACGGCGCGGGCGGCATCAAGGAGCACTGGACGCCCGGGACCCCCGTGCTGATCAGCGACCACATCAACCTCACCGCCGACTCGCCGCTCGAGGGCGCGACCTTCGTCGACCTCACCGACCTCTACTCCTCGCGCCTGCGCGACCTCGCCCGGGGGACGCGTCCTGAGCTGGACGAGGGCGTGTACGTGCAGTTCCGCGGGCCGCACTACGAGAGCCCGGCCGAGGTGCAGATGGCGAGGATCATCGGCGGCCACATCGTCGGCATGTCGACCGCCCTCGAGGCCATCGCCGCGCGCGAGGCGGGCATGGAGGTGCTGGGCATGTCGCTCATCACGAACCTCGCCGCCGGCATCCAGAAGACCCCCCTCAGCCACGAGGAGGTGCTCGAGGCCGGCCGCGACGCCGAGGACGACCTCGCCCGCCTGCTCGCCGGGATCACGGGCGCCCTGTGAGCGCCGACGTCCGGGAGCTCGCCGAGGCCTGGCTCGCCCAGGACCCCGACCCGGAGACGCGGGAGGAGCTGGTCGGCCTGCTGACCGCCTCCGACTCGGGCGACGCCTCCGCCCGCGCCGAGCTCGAGGACCGCTTCGGCGCCCGCCTGGCGTTCGGCACCGCGGGCCTGCGCGGCGCCATCGCGGCGGGATCCAACCGGATGAACCGCGTGCTGGTCTCGCAGGCCGCCGTCGGCCTCGCCGACTTCCTGCTGGCGCAGGGCGTCCAGCGGCCCGTGGTCGTGATCGGCTACGACGGCCGGAAGAACTCGCGCGTCTTCGCCGAGGACTCCGCCGCGCTGATGGCGGGCGCCGGCGTGGACGCGGTGCTGCTCCCCCGGCTCCTGCCCACCCCCGTACTGGCCTTCGCCGTGCGCCACCTCGGCGCCGACGCCGGAGTGATGGTCACGGCGAGCCACAACCCGCCGCAGGACAACGGCTACAAGGTGTACCTCGGCGGCGCCGACGAGGGCTCGCAGATCGTGCCGCCGGTCGACTCCGACATCGCCGAGCGGATCCTCGCGGTCGCGCGGGACCGGCGCGTTCCGGAGCTGCCGCGCGGCGAGTACCGGCTCGCGGACGAGTCCGTGGTCGCCGCCTACATCGAGGCGACGGCCGCCGTCGGCCGCCAGTCCGCTCCGCTGCGCATCGTCTACACGGCGATGCACGGGGTCGGCTGGGAGACGGCGCACCGGGTGCTCTCCGCGGCGGGATTCGACGAGCCGGCCGTCGTGGTCGAGCAGATCGAGCCCGACGCGGCGTTCCCCACGGTCGCGTTCCCCAACCCGGAGGAGGCGGGCGCCCTCGACCTCGCTTTCTCGACCGCGCGCTCCGGTCGCGCGCAGCTGATCGTGGCCAACGACCCGGACGCCGACCGCTTCGCCGCCGCCGTGCCCGACGCCTCCGCCCCGGAGGGCTTCCGGCGCCTCACCGGCAACGAGGTCGGAGCGCTGCTCGGCTGGCGCGCCGCCGAGCAGGCCCGCCGCGAGGGCCGCACCGGAGGAGCGCTCGCCTGCTCGATCGTGTCCTCCCCCGCCCTCGGTGCCGTGGCGGCCGACTACGGCCTCGACTTCGCCGAGACGCTCACGGGCTTCAAGTGGATCTCGCGCGTCCCCGACCTCGTCTTCGGCTACGAGGAGGCGCTCGGCTACCTGGTGAACCCCGGGACGGTCCGTGACAAGGACGGCGTCTCGGCCGCGCTCGCCTTCCTCTCCCTCGCGAGCGCGCTCGCCGCCGAGGAGCGCACGATCGACGACGAGCTGGAGTCGTTCGCCGAGCGGTTCGGGCTCTTCGGATCGGAGCAGATCTCGCTCCGCGTCACCGACCTCTCCGAGATCGGCCGGATCATGGCCGGACTGCGCGCGACGCCTCCGACCGCGATCGGCGGGCTCGCCGTCGAGCGGAGCGAGGACCTGCTCGCCGAGGGCGGCGCGCTGCCCCCGACCGACGCGCTCCGCTTCTCCCTGGACGGTGCCCGTCTCATCGCGCGCCCGAGCGGCACGGAGCCGAAGGTCAAGCTCTACCTCGACGCCTGGTCGCACGACTCCGACGCCGACGCCCGCCGGTCGGCCGTCTCGTCCCGCCTCGCCGCCCTGCGCACCGGCGCCGCAGAGCTCCTCGCGTAGGTCCCCCTCCGGTCAGCGGGGCGCGCGGACACCGATCCGCTCGCCTCGCTTCCAGAGCCACTCCACCGGACCGAGCTCGAACCGGCGCAGCCACAGGTGCGCCGCGAGCACGACGACCGCCGCGATGAGCAGGAGCGCTCCGACAGTCACCGGGACGCGCCACTGCGCGGCGGTCACCGCCAGCCCGAGTCCCCAGCCGTAGAAGAGGGCGCCGCCGAGCAGGTTCTGCAGGAGGTAGGCGCTCAGGGCGACCCGGCCGACCTCCTGCGCCCGGCGTGCCGCCCAGCCCTCGGCGCCCCGACGGAGGCAGGCCTCGGCGAGGGCCGCGAGCAGGCCGAGCCCGACCAGGGGCGCGACGAGGTAGCGCTCGGCGAGCAGACCGGCGGCGCTCCCCCCGATGCCCAGCGCGAGGTCGACGGGGAGGGCGAGGGCGCCGAGGACCATCAGGCGACGGCGGAGTGACGCGCCCTCGGCGGCGAGGACCCCCGCCCGATGGAGGCGCGCGCCGAGGAGGAACATCGCGAGGCTGAGGAGCCCGATGAGCACCGGCTCCGCACGGAAGACGCCCGCGTTCTGCAGCCGGAAGAGGGCGAGGCCGAGGAACGACGCGTCCGCGTAGGGGCTCCGGCCGGTCGGCCCCTGTCCGGCACCGTCCGGGCTCGCCGCCACGAGCGCCACGAGCGCCGAGATCAGGACGACGTGCAGAGCGCCGCAGACGAGGATCACGCGGCGCTGCGTCGTCGGCCGGGTGAGCAGCAGCCAGGCGACGACCGCTCCGGTGACGGCGTATCCCATGAGGACGTCGAACTCCGCGATCAGCACGTAGTTGACCGCGCCGTCCAGGAGGAGGAGCGTCGCGCGCCAGGGGTAGCGGCCCGGCCAGCGCGTCCCGCGCCGGACCGCGGACGCGTGCTGGATCGCGAGGCCCACCCCGAAGGCGAGGGAGAGGAGGGCGAGGAACTTGCCCTGCGCCAGCGCCATCAGCAGGAGCTGCGCAGTCCCGGCGGAGGAGGAGGTCTCCGGCGTCACCGGGACGGAGAGCAGTCCGAGCATCCCCCAGGGGTGGGAGAAGATCCAGATGTTCGTGCCGAGGGTCCCGATGATCGCGACACCGCGGACGACGTCCAAGGTCGCGATGCGGCGGCCGGCTCCGGCACGGGGCGGCAATACGGTCGTATTGGTCATGTCCGAGAGCGTAGCCTGCTCGAGCAGTCGAACGAGAGGGACGCCATGCCGGATCGGCGCGAGAGCAGGAGCGACATCCTCTCGGCGGTCGTCGCCGTCCTCTCGACCCGCGGGGCGGAGCACCTCAGCATCCGTACCGTCGCGGCCGAGGCCGGCGTCTCAGTGGGGGCCGTCCAGCACCACTTCCCGACGAAGCAGGCGCTGCTGGCCGGCGCGATGGCCCGGGTCGAGGAGCGCTTCCGCGAGCGGATGCGGAGCCGCCTGGAGGCCGAACCCTCGGCCGAGGTGCGGCTGCGCGTCTTCTGCGACGAGATCGCGTGCGTCGCGGACGAGGACGTCCCCGACGCGATCGTGTGGACCGCCTTCGCCGCCCGCGCCGGCACCGATCCGGAGATCCGCGCGATCCACACCGCCGGCTGGTCGCGCACGGAGGACGTCGTCCTGGAGCTGCTGCGCGCCGCGCATCCCGCGGCGTCGTTCGGCGCCGACGACGCCGCGCTTCTCCTCGCGGTCCTCGACGGCATCGCGGTCTCCCGAGCGGCCGAGCGGCCCGCCCGCCTCTCCCCCG